>JBOHBL010000247.1:0-1029 GCA_050698295.1 Rubrobacteraceae bacterium
CCCTCTGAGCGCGCAGGTCTCAGCGCTTCCCTGCCGGGGCGGAGAGGAGTTGCTCCGGCGCCTGTTCGAGCCGCTTGGATACTCGGTGGAGGTGGAGGGGCAACCGCTCGACGAGACGTTTCCGGAGTGGGGAGAGAGCCGCTACTACACGGTCGGGTTGTCGGCGAACGTCCGGCTGCGGGACCTCCTTCGCCACCTTTACGTGCTCGTGCCGGTCCTCGACGACGACAAGCATTACTGGGTCGGCGACGACGAGGTGGAGAAGCTGCTTCGCGGCGGCGGGGAGTGGCTCGCCCGGCATCCCGAGAAAGAACTCATCTCCCGCCGGTACCTCAAGCACCAGAGGAGATTGACGCGCGAAGCCCTTTCGCGTCTGGTCGAAGAGGAAGAGGTGGATGAAGAAACCGGGGATCGGGAAGAAGAGGCGGTGGAAGAGGGTCTTCGCCTGAACGAAGAACGCATCGGTTCGGTTGTCGCCGCGCTCAAAAGCAGCGGAGCGCGGCGCGTGATAGACCTCGGCTGCGGCGAAGGGAAACTGCTCGCGACTTTGCTCGAAGACGGCGGCTTCGATGAGATCGTCGGCATGGATGTTTCGGCTCGTTCGTTGGAGATCGCGCATGGCCGACTGCGTCTCGACCGACCGGAACGGCGCGGACTCGCCGCCCTGATCCAGGGTTCCCTCACCTACCGCGACGGCCGCCTCGCCGGTTACGACGCAGCTGCGGTCGTGGAAGTCATGGAACACCTCGACCCGCCGCGCCTCTCGTCCTTCGAGCGCGTCCTGTTCGCTCACGCGAGGCCAAAGACCATCGTGCTGACCACTCCGAACGCCGAATACAACGTCAACTTCGAGACGCTCCCGGCTGGGAAGTTCCGTCACCGGGACCACCGCGTCGAGTGGACCCGGAAAGAGTTCCGCGACTGGGCTACGGACGCGGCGGATCGCTTCGGATACACGGCGCGCTTTTTACCCGTGGGGCCGGAAGACCCGGCGACCGGACCGCCGACCCAAATGGCGGTCTTCGAGAT
>JBOHBL010000248.1:0-1386 GCA_050698295.1 Rubrobacteraceae bacterium
GGGCGCTTCCGACCGATGTTTCTCCACGCTTCCCCGATCACGTATTCGGTGGCGAGGAGGGTGGCGTCATCGAGCTTCCCGACGACATCGAAGAGGTTTCGAGCCACTCCGCGATCCCCATACGCGGCACTGAAAAGCACGTTCGCGTCGAGGAATACCCGCCTCACTTCTCTTCGAGGAACGTGCGTACCTTCTCGGCAAGCTCGGGTGTCATCTCATCCTCGCGCAAAAACATCTCGATGTCCTCATCGGTGTATTCCCGCACCGGGGGAGCCGGGCGCAAAACTATGGAACCGTCCGGGTTCGTCTCGACAGAGAGGCGGTCGCCCTCCTTTATGCGCGCCTCTTCGCGCACATCTTCGGGAAGTGGCACCTCGCCCTTTTTGCCGACTTCGGTGAAAGAGTTCATGGAGCCGATTATATCCGACCGCGCACAACCGAAGGTTTCCACGAGAACCGGAGGCGAAGCGTGGAACCACACGCGAGCGACCCCCTCATTGCGCGAGGAGGTCGAGCGCGTCTTTGGGGCGAAGTACGAGTACGCCGCGCACCTCCGTGCCGTACAAATCGCGGAAGTCCCTCTCGTTTCCGGTCACGAGCATGTCCGCCCCGCCGGAGACCGCGCCCGCGAGTACGGGAGCATCATCGGCGTCCGGCACGAGGGGGGTGAGTTCCTCCACGAGTCGGTTCGGAGGCGCGTCCGAGATATGGACGGCTTCGAGGAGTGTTTCGAGTTCGGAGGCTTTCGAGGGGCGCTTCCGCTCCAAATTCCTCCGGGCTTCTTCGACGACATATTCGGTGGCGAGGAGGGTGGCGCGCTCTTCCGCGAACTCGAAGATGGCCCGCGCTCTTCCATCGGGTGCGATGGACGCGGAGAAGAGGACGTTAGCGTCCAAAAAAACGCGGCTCACGACCCAGCCTCGTCAGGAAACGCTCCTTCTCGGCGGGTGTCATCTCGTCCGCGCGGGCGAACATTTCGATGTCCTCATCGGTGTATTCCCGCACCCGATGGAGCGTTATGGAACCGTCCGGGTTCGTCTCGACGGAGAGGGAGTCGCCTTCTTTCAGGCGAGCCTTCTCCCTCACGTCTTCGGGGAGTGAGATCTCCCCCCGTTTGCCGACTTTCGCAAAGGAGGTCATGACTTCGAGTATATCCGAAAGCACACGGTGAAAACCACGAACCGGAAAAAGGAGAAAGATGATGGAAATGAAAGAAACCCCCGAAGCGCGGGCCGCCGAAACGGGGGCGAACCCGTTCGACACGCTGTGGAACATGGCGACCGGATATTGCCTCTCGCGGTGCCTCCACATAGTCGCCGACCTCGGCGTGGCGGACGCGATGGACGATTCGCCGAAGACCGCCGCCGAACTCGCGGAGTCCGTGGG
>JBOHBL010000249.1:0-1064 GCA_050698295.1 Rubrobacteraceae bacterium
CCTCTATTCCTCCACCTCCTCCGGCGGCGAAGCCGCCCGCGCTTCTTCGCCACCCAACTCCGCGTGGATCTCTGCGAATTGTTCGAGGGCGGCTTCGAGGTTTTCGGCTATCTCGGCGGCGATCACAGCTGGAGGCTGGAGGTTTTCGGAGTCTTCGAGACTCTCGTCCCTGAGCCAGAATATGTCGAGATTGGCCTTGTCGCGTTTTACGAGTTCATCATAGTCGAAGGCTCTGAATCGCTCGGTCTCTTCGCGGTTTTCGAGGTTGCCGGGGGCGTAGGATTTTACGAAGTCTTCGAGGTCTCTGACCGAGAGGGTGTTTTGTTTGAGGGTGAAGCGCTTGTTGGTACGGAGGTCGTAGATCCAGAGCCTTTTCGTCCACGGACTTTCACTTGCGGGTTTGCGCTGGAAGAAGAGGACGTTGGCCTTGACTCCCTGCGCGTAAAAGATGCCGGTGGGCAGACGGAGCAAAGTGTGGACGTCGTATTCGTGGAGGAGCTTGCGCCGCACGGTCTCCCCGGCTCCTCCCTCGAAGAGCACGTTGTCAGGGACGACGACCGCCGCCGTGCCGCCTATTTCGAGGAGGCTCTTCACGTGCTGGAGGAAGTTGAGTTGTTTGTTCGAGGTCGTCGCCCAGAAATCCTCGCGCTCGTACGTCTGGGTTTCGCTGACCGCCCGTCCGTCGGAACCCATGACGGTGTATGAACTCTTTTTGCCGAAGGGCGGGTTCGTGAGCACGAGGTCGAAGCGTTCGCTTCCGAGGGAGCGGAGGCTGTCGTCGGTTTTGACCGGGCTTTCGCCGCCGCCGATGCCGCGCAGATACAGGTTCATAGCGCACAGCCTCACGACCCCGTCCACGATGTCGTAGCCGCGAAGGGCCTCGTTTTTGAGGAAGCGTTTTTGATCACGGTCGAGCGGGTGGTTTTCCTGTACGTAGTCGTGCGCCGCGAGGAGGAAGCCCCCGGTGCCGGAGGCGGGGTCGCAGATTTTGTCCGCGGGCTTCGGTCGCGTCACCTCGACGATGGCCCGGATGAGGGCGCGGGGCGTGAAGTATTGTCCGGCTC
>JBOHBL010000250.1:0-2979 GCA_050698295.1 Rubrobacteraceae bacterium
GCCGAGCGCGAGTCCGAGCCACTGGCGCCCCGAGAGTCGCTCCGAGAAGAGCGGGACCGCAGCCGCCGCGACAAACAGCGGGCAGCAATTGATGATCAGGGAAGCGGTCCCCGCGGGAACCCCGACCCCGAGTCCGAGATACAGAGCGCCGAGTTGAACCGCCTGCAAAAGTACGCCGATGACCAAAAGATGCATCCAGACCCGCGCCTCGCGCGGCCACGGGGCGCGGGTGACGAGAGCGATTGCGCCAAGCACGACGAGACCGATCAAAAACCGCCAGAAAAGCAGCGCCAGAGGCGATCCGCTCCGGACGCCGATCGAACCGGCGAGATAGCCACTGCTCAAGACCAGAACGAAAACGACCGAGATGGCGACGTCCCACCCGCGCGGACTCCATGCGAACCTCGACTTATACGCAGGAAGGGGGCCGTCGGTATCTGTCGGGGACGCGCTCACGGAATCCTCCTCGTAACTCCTTCGGAACCATCCTCCGAAAAGAAGTCAGCCAGTATCCTCGCCACCTCCTCCGGCGCGTCTTCCATGACGAAATGACCGGCGCCACCGATGATGGTCGCCTCCGAGTTCGGGATGCGCTCCGCCAAAACCTCCGCCTGAGCGGGGTCGATCCACCCGTCTTCCCCTCCCCACAAGATCCGAACCGGCACCTCGACGGAACCGAGCAGTGGCACCATCTCGGCGGTGTCCCGCTCGTCGAGCTGCGCGTCTTTTCTCAAGTACGCGGCCTTCCCCTCTTCCCCCCGCCACTGCGAGAGATAAGCCTCGAAAGCGTCTTCTTCGAGGGACCGAACCGTTGCCGTCCGGAGATGGGAGGCCACTATCGCCTCGAACGGCCCCGAGGGCATCGTGCGGTACGCCTCGATGTGGGATTTGACGTGCCTCAAAGTCGGCGTACCCCACGGCGAAAGCGCCACCGCGTCGAGCAAAGCCATCCGTCGAAACCGCACACCCTCCAAAAGATGCGCCCGAAGCACGACGCCGCCCCCGATGTCATGCCCGGCCACCATCGACTCCCCCAAACCCCATGCCCCCACAAGCTCCCGAAGAACCCGAGCCTGCGCGGCGATGGAAACCTCCCGCCCCTCCGCCCTCTCCGACCCCCCGAACCCCGGAAGATCATAGACGTAAACGGAATGCCGCTCCGCCAAAACAGGAACGATCTTTCGCCACAGATACGAATTGCTCGGCGTCCCATGCACGAGAACCACCGCCGGCCCCTCGCCGAAAACCTCCCACGCGACCTCCCCACAGGAAGTCGCGACACGCCTCCCGAGAACCCACTCGCCGCCCGAACGCCCTTCGCCAGCCACGATCCCTCCTCGAAATCCGCCACACGACGGAATCACTTACGTTACCTTTCATCAGTTTATAACGGTAACATTACCTGTCAACGAGTTTTGGCGGTAAAATAATGGAAAATGTTTTATGGAGGTGTATGGATCCCAACGATATGAAGCCGGCGCCGAGACGATTACGGGTGGTTCAGGAATTCGTGAACACGAGGAGCAACCTGCGTGAGGTGGACGTTCTCGAAGATGTGGAAGGAACGACGCGGTGGCTCATCGCGCACAAACTTCTCCCGGACGGCGTGGAAACAAGCGGGGCCGAAAGACGGCGCCTCGTCTCATTCCGCGAAGGACTCCGAAGTTTGCTGGCGACCCGCGGCGCCGCCGAAGAATCATCCACCTTCGGAGAACTCGACGAACTCGCCGGGGATGCTTTATTACGTGTCAGGTTCGCCCCTTCCGGCGAACCCCGGCTCCTTCCCGCCGAAGAAAAAGGAGTCGAGGGGGCGATGTCCATTATGCTCGCCGCCATCGCTCATTCGGCGGTCGAGGGGACGTGGAAGCGGCTCAAAGCGTGCCGGAACGAAAAATGCCGATGGATTTTCTACGATGGCTCCAAGAACCGATCGGGGTCGTGGTGCGACATGCAAACCTGCGGCGCCCGCCACAAAATGCGCGTCTATCGTGAGCGAAAGTCCGGCTGAAGCTCGCTTCGCTCGCCGGGAGTCGGGAGTCGGAGGGCGGTTCGCCTTCGGCTCCCTTCGCGGGGCTTCGCGCGCGGCACGGTGTTCTCCGGGGCGTTCGCCCTCCCGCCCGAAGGAAACCCTCGCCGGGGGCGGAGGATGCTTCAGCGGCGGAAGCCACGCTCCGGGCTTTCCCCGACTCCCGAAGCGAGCGGAGCGCCTCCCGACTCCCGGCTTTTCAAGCCCGGTCGAGTTCCTCGATCTCCCGCCGTGCTTTCCTCTCCTCTTCGCGCTCCTTTTTCAGCCTCGCGAGTTCCTCCTCGGGGTGGTCGAGCCAGTCCTTTATCTTCATCTCGATCTCATCGCGCACCTCGCGGAATTTCTCGATGCGATCCTCTTCGGGAGCGTCCGGGTTCCGGGGGTCGTCGAAGAGCCACACGAGGCGAGTCCCGACTCCGGGGAAGGTCGAGGGGCAGTTTTGCTCGGCCCTCGCGCACACGATGACGAGGTAATTGAAGCCCATCTTCCCCATGTACTCCCGGAGACCCTTCGGGCGGTGGCCGCCCATGTCCGCCCCGATCTCCTCCATCACCCGGACGGCGTACGGGTGGATCTCCCCCGCCGCCGAAACCCCGGCGCTGTATGCTTCATACTTCTCCCCACCGCGCATCCGCAAAAGAGCCTCGGCCATCTGGCTCCGAGCCGAATTCTGCGTACACAGAAAGAGTACCTTGACTTTACGCACATTCCCTCCTTTCCCGGAGTTCCCCCCGACTATACTCCCACCGCCTTCGGAGTCCCGCCCGCTTCGAGCATCGCCGCGAACTCATCCGGCAATTCGCTCCGCCTTATGCCCTCCATCGCGCGCTCGATGTCATACTCGACCCGCGCGAACTCGATGTTCCCGACTTCTTCATCCGCCTCGACGAGGACGTATCCGGCCCGCCAGTCTCCGTCCTTCGGCTTTCCGACCGATCCGGTGTTCACGAACC
>JBOHBL010000251.1:0-1640 GCA_050698295.1 Rubrobacteraceae bacterium
TCGCGGCGTTCGTCTCGCCTCCATTCCCGAGGGCGTTCGCCCGACTTCCGACCGGGTGCGGGAGAGTTTGTTCAATTCGCTGGGGCAGTTTTTCGATGGGGGGGAAGTCCTAGATCTGTACGCCGGCAGCGGCGCTTTGGGGATCGAGGCTTTGAGCCGGGGGTGCGAGCGGGCCGTGTTCGTGGAGAAGGACCGGCGGGCGGCGAACGTCGTCCGGGAGAATTTGAGGCGGGCCCGGTTCGAGGGTCGGGGTGAGATTGTCGTGGGGGAGGTCGGAAAAGTTCTGGATCGGCTTCTTGCGGATGGCAAGGTATTCAATTTGATCTTTGCCGATCCGCCGTATAGAATCGCGGCCACGGAGGTCGGGGACATCCTTCTTCGGTCTGGCTCGATGCTTGCTTTTAGCGGACGAGTGGTGATTGAGAGCGGTTCTCCGATTGAAGACTCAGCCGGCATGAAAGGAGTGACGCGCCGCTACGGCGGAACGTTTGTAACGGTCTTTGAGAAAGACGAGCGGACAATGAACGTCGCGGTGTGTCCCGGCAGCTTCGACCCGGTGACGGTCGGGCACCTCGACATCATCCGGCGGGCTTCGGTGCTGTTCGACCACGTCGTGATCGCGGTCGGGAGCAACATCCGCAAACGGACGAGGCTGGACGCGACCGAACGGGCGCGCCTGATCGAGAAGGTCGTCTCGGACCTCGATAACGTCTCGGTCGAGGTGATGAGCGGGCTTCTGGTAGACTTCGCCCGAGAGCAGGGAGCGAGGGTCGTCATAAAAGGGCTGCGGGCGATCTCGGACTTCGAGTCGGAGTTTGTGCAGGCGCAGATGAACCGGAGGCTCTACCCGGAGTTCGAGACGGTCTTTATAATGTCCGACGCCGAGCACAGTTTTCTCTCATCGAGTCTGGTGAGGGAGATAGCCGCTCACGGCGGCGAGGTGCGCGGGCTGGTGCCTGACGCGATCCTCGAGGGCGTGAGACAGATATATGCGGGCACGGACGATAGAATATAGCGACGATGAGCGATAGAGGATATTAGATATGGACGTACTGGTTTTGATAGACAGGTTGGAGGAGTTGGTCGAGGACGCGCGGAGCTTCCCAGGTTTCGGGAACACCGCGATGGTCGACCGGGACGCGGCCTTCGACGTCATAGACCAGATGCGCCAGACCATCCCCGAGGAGCTCAAGCAGGCGCGTTGGATCGTCAAGGAGCGCCAGGCGATGCTCGACGAGGCCCGCTCCGAGAGCGACCGCATCATCCGCCTGGCTCAGGAGGAGGGAGAGAAAGTAACCTCCGAGGAAGAAGTCCTCAAACGCGCCGAGAAACGCAGCGCCGAAATCATGGAGGATTCGAGGCGGCGCGAGCGTGAGATCCGCCTCGGCGCCGAGGACTATGCCGACGAGGTGCTCGCCAACCTCGAAGACAACCTCGCCAAGCTCCTCGAAGCCGTCCAACGCGGACGCTCCAAACTCCAGGGCGTCCAGCAAGAAGACGAGATCCCCCCACAGCAGCAGTAGGATATTTCCATGAACGAACCAATTTTTCTGAGGCGTCCCGACGCCGAAGTCGGGAAGATGCGCGACTACCGCTCCGCCGTCTCCGTCGAACCCTTCGAACTCCACGGACGCCGACAC
>JBOHBL010000252.1:0-3456 GCA_050698295.1 Rubrobacteraceae bacterium
GGCGTACTCGATGCGCGCGTTGTATCCGGTCGGGACGCGGATGTCGTCCTTCTCGCCCAGCAGGCCGCTGCGTCCGTAGACCTCGGCGGAACTGAACACGCAAAGCGGCGCGTCGGAGCGGAGGCAGTCCTCGATGACGAGTTCGACGCCGCGGACCATGTCGGAACCGAGCCTCCCCGCGTATTGCAAGATTCCCGCAGGCCCCACGTGAGCCGCCGCGTGGACCACCCGGTCGGCGTCCTCGAAAGAACCGCCGTCCGCGAAGAAGTCTTCTATGGACTTCCTTATCACAACGCAGCGGGGGTGTCCTTCGTACTCGCTCCCGTTGGTCACCGCGGAAACCGTCGAGTCGATCATCGTCACATAATGGCCGGCGGCGAGATAGGCGTCAACGACGTGAGAACCGATAAAGCCTAATCCGCCCGTCACCACCACTCTGGTCATGCTTATCCTCCTTCGCGATCCACACTCCAAGTCACTCACTTATACAACAGTCTACGAAGGCAAGCGTTAAATAAACATGAATTGCGGAGGAAGCCGTATTACAAGCATTCCAAAGTGCAACTTTGTCCTAGTTCGGATGCTGCACTAAAGTACTAAGCTGCCGGGTTTCGGGCGCGGCGCGTGGAACCTGGCGGCCAGGAGATCAAACCATCGACCCTGCCGGTGAAGGTGCTCCAGAGATACCTCGCTTCGGGAAGGTCTCTTCTCGCCAGGGAGATCATCGTGTCCTTGAGAGGATGGGCGAGCATCCTCGCCTTGAAAGTGGGCGGGTAGCCGTGTTTGTCGAGTACGCGACCCATGCCGCAACCGTAGTGGTAAGCTCTGCGTCTCGCGTCCCGGTCGTAGCTCGAAAAGGGCTGGGGGTGGATGGCGACGCAACCGGGGTCGTAATGGACGGAAGCGCCCCGCTCCATGACGCGCAGCAGGAAATCAGTCTCGTCGGCGGCCCACCACTTCGTGCCGGCCCCCGGGCCGAGTTCCTCGTCGAAGAAGACGCCCAAGACGCTCTCCCGGCGCAGGAAGATGTTGTAGGCCATCGCGCGCCTCCACACGTTGAAGCGGTCCACAAAGCCGGCCTCCTTGTCGAAGAGGAGGTTGCTGTCTCGCCCGGTCTCGTCCACCGACCGTCCGCACAAGCCCGAAACCTCGGGATGGCTGGCGAAGAAACCGTCCACCCTTTCGAGCAGGTCGGGAGGGTATTGGCAGTTGTCGTCGGGGAAGCCGATGACCTCGCGCGAGGCGCGTTTCAGACCCAGGTTTTTGGCCCTCGATAGCCCTCTCTTCGTGGTTCTGAAGTGGATGAGCGGGAACCTGTCCGTGTACGGAGCCAGTATCGGCGCGAGGCGTTCGTCGGGGTTTTGATCCACGACGATAAGCTCGAAGTCTTTGTGGGTCTGGGCGTCGAGGGAGCCCAGAGATAGCTTCAAATCATCCGTCCTCTCGACCGTTCCGAGAATGAGCGAAAACCGCATCGAATCTACCTGGAGCCTTTTGTCAACTACCGCCACCTAAAGGAGGAACGGCATCAAAGCAACGGACGACATTAGCCATGCACACCCGGTCACAGCCCGTTACACCGGAAGGCCGCCCTGTCTGTTGACGCAGGTTGCGAACCTGTCTCCCAGCGAAAGCTCCGCTGAAGCCGCGAGAGGCGGCCCACACCGCGAACCAACGCTCTACGCGCTCTCGCGAACGCTGCCGATTGCCCGGAGATGCCTGCGTTGTACGGACTATTTTCATGTCTCTATTCTACTACTGGCGAAGCTGGGCCTGCTTATGACTTCCAGCATCCTTCCGGCGACGGCGTCCCACGAGAACCGCTCCCTCACGTCCTTCGCGGCCCGGATCGTGAACCTTCGTATCTCGGGGTTTTCGAGGACGGCGACCACGGCGCGGGCCAGTTCCTCGGGATCGTCGTCGTCCACGAGCGCGCCGTTTTTTCCGGGGGTGATGATCTCGGGCAGCGCGAACGCGGAGCGGCCGATGACCGGCAGCCCGTTCGCCAGCGCCTCCCTGAAGACTATGCCGAACGCCTCGAAACGCGAAGGCATGACGAACAGGTCGTGTTCGCGATAGAGCCGGGCCACCTCCGCCGTCGGACGGTCTCCGAGGAAAACGACGCCTTCGGGAACGCCGCCGGGGAGCGGCCATGCCGCAGGTCCCGCGACGGTCAGCTCGACGTCTGGCGAGTACTCGCCGCGGAGCAGCTTCAGCGCCGCCACCACGATGTCGCCGCCCTTGCGGAAAAAGTCGCGTCCCACGAACAGGAGCTTCGAGGAACCGGGGGACGGTGGATCCGAAGTCTCGCTCCCCGGAACCTCCTGCGTCTCGATGGAGTTCAGTCCGGCGTAGACGACGGCCACTTTCTCCGGGGGGATGCCGCTCCAGTCCACCAGCGTGTCGGCGAACCACTCGCTCATGGCGAAGATGCCGGTCGCCGCCTCGTAGATTTCGCGCTGGCGCTCCCGGCGGCGCTTGATGGTCTCCAGGTCTATTCCCTTGAAACCGGGGATGCCGACCTCCGGATCAAAATACCTCTCCAGCACATCGAAGCTGAGGTCCTGATAGACGTAGAACGGCACGTCGAGCCGGGCGAGATCCCCGACCTCCACCACGGCGTCCACCGACGCTTCGCCGAGGGAAGCCCGCAGCTTCCTCCGAACCGCTCTGTCCCAACTCGACGACCACTGGTACGCGGAGATCCACTTTCCGTAGCGCCGCCGCGCGTAAGCGTACTTCCAGAAATCCCGCGATGCGGAGTAGCCCACCCCGAGGTCGGTCACGCCCGTTCGCCGCCCGAGAGCCGCCCGCAACCCCCACGGCGTGCCCGACCAGCTCTCTTCGGGCACTTTCCCCCAGTCACAGGCAAAACCCAATCTCACATCCACACCATTGACTCGCTCCGGTTCGACCCTTCCGCCGACGGAAGCATAGCATAGCTTCCCGGTCGAGAAACCTCTATTCGCGGCACTCGGCGCTGCCGGAATCGGTGAACGTCTTGCCTTCCACGGGGACGAACTCCCAGTCGTAGCCGTCCGGGTTGAGTGTCAGCTTGAGGACCCCGTGGTCCGTGGCGTTGCGCGCCTCGCTGTTCGGCGAGACGTCCTCGAACCCGTTCAGGAAGTGTCCTCCCGTGCCGACGACGAACTGGCGGACGCCCTCGGGGTCGGCGTTTCCTTCCGGGTCCTGGGGCGCGAAGCGTTCGTAGTTCCCCTCGCTGCCGGAGAGGACGGCCTCGGCGCCCGCGGCGTGCAGCTCGTCGTAGATCGGCTTTACCTTCGGGTCCGGGCCGTGTTTGTCCCCGGAGGTGAACAGCGGATGGTGAACCATCGCCAGAGTACACATCCCGTCGCTCTCCGCGAGGTCGGCCTTCAGCCATCGGGCCTGCGGAGAGTCGGGGCTGCAACCGCCAACCTCCTCGCACATGCCGTTGAGCACGACGACGTGCCACTC
>JBOHBL010000253.1:0-14500 GCA_050698295.1 Rubrobacteraceae bacterium
GCTACGACTGGAACCACGCCGGTCACCGGGCCCAGGTGCAGGACACCTTGGTCAAACTCGCCGAAGCCGGAAGCGAGGTGTCGATCGCTCCGGCAACCGTCGACGACTTCCTCGACTTCGCCGACGAACGCGGGCTCGCTGCGGACAGCAGCCAGACCCGCTCGTTCTATGCCGCCGAGACCAGGCGAACGGGCGGGGCCGTCGCCTGGCCGCCAGGGCCGGATGAGCGCTGCTGGTGCGGCTCCGGGAAGAAGTACGTCCGCTGCTGCGGGGATTGAGGATCTGCACGGACGGACCCGTAACTGCTGTACATCTCGACCAACTTCAACTGCACGTCTCGACCTGTTCTCCTCGGTCTGGACCGCCATCCCGCGCTCGTGCACCACCTTGCTGCCGCGCCCCGCCACCGAGGTCCTAGACACCGACGGCCTTCCGGTCCGGTCATTCGGCCAACGCGCGGCAGGGCCTGTGCCAAGCTGGTCGCGTCCCTTCCAGCGAGCAATGACAGACGGTGACATGGTCGGCGCGGCGAACGTCTCGGCGTGGCTCCTCATGGCCGTTGGTGACGACCGCCAGCACGGCGGCAATTCTGGGTACGACGACCAGGCGGACGTGTACTACACGTGGGACAGCACTGTTCCAAACCACGCCAACATCAAAGTCGGTGACCCAGTTGCCCTCTGGGACAAGCATCGCCTTCTCGGCATCTCCGTGATTGAGGCCATCGAGTCCGAGGTCAAGGAGAAGTTGCGCTACAAGTGCCCGAACTGCGGAAAGTCCGGGATCAAGGCTCGGAAGACAAAGGTCCCACGCTACAAGTGTTCCGAGTGCGGTCACGAGTTCGACCTGCCCACGTCGGAGAAGATCACGGTCACCGAGTATCGATCCCGCCACGACGCAGCATGGACTCCGCTCGAGAATCTCCTGTCACGTGAGCAACTCCGCCAACTCTGCGCGTCACCTGACAGTCAACTGAGCATGCGTCAGCTGCGCTGGGACGCATTCCAAGAAGCCTTGGGCGCCCGCGGTGCTGAGCGTGCCGTCGAACGAGTCGCGCAACGGACACCTGACCTGTTCTTCCCTCAAGGTCACCTGTTGGAGATCGTTCGGGTCCGCCGGGGCCAACAGACTTTCCGGAAGCATCTCCTCGATTCGATGGGCGAGGCCTGCGCGTTCACCGGGGATGCGCCAGCCAAAGTGCTCGAAGCGGGGCATTTGTACAGTTACGCGGAGCTCGGTGTTCACCATGAACACGGTGGGCTCATGCTGCGGCGAGACGTCCATCGGCTCTTCGACGACGGTTCACTCGCCGTAGATCCCGCCAACCTCCACATCGACGTCTCGAACCAGTTGGAGGCGTATCCCCAGTATGCGGCGCTTCACGACCGACAACTGCAGGCCCCACTCCATGCCCCGCAGATCGAATGGATTGCACGGCATTGGACGGAGCATCGAGCTAGCTGAGAGGCGTGTGCCGAGCGCGTGTCACGCAACACGCTCGGTCATGACCATGCCAAGGCAGTCGTCTCGACTACATCTCCGTAGACTGCACCTGAGGTGAACACATGAACGAAGCGCCACCCAGCCAGCCCGCAGTCTTCGACCGAGGTATGCCCCTACGGCTCGCGCCACACATCGACCATGTCGAAGACGCCGACCGGCTCGCCGACCACTGCCAAGCCCTTCGCTCAGCGAGCCCTGGGACGTTGCTCGCCGCGGATCTGTTCTCAGGCGCCGGTGGCATGAGTTTGGGGCTTGAGGACGCAGGGATGCGCGTCGTTTTCGGTGCTGACTTTGACGCCGACGCGTTGGAGACGCACGCCCATTACTTCGGCGGCATGGCTGTCGACTGGGATCTCGGCGACCCGGGTAACGTCCACCGCGTCGGAGAGATTCTCCGCTCCGCCGAGATCGATGTCATCGCCGGAGGCCCTCCGTGCCAGCCGTTCTCCAAGGCCGGACGATCCAAGATGCGGCACCTGGTCCGGGAAGGGCAGCGGGAGCCACATGACCAGAGACGTGATCTATGGCGTTCTTACCTGGAGATCATTCGCACCGCACAGCCGCGTGCAGTCATCATGGAGAACGTTCCTGACATGGCGCTCGACCGCGAGATGTTCATCCTTCGGAGCATTGTGCAGGAGCTCGAAGACTCCGGGTATTCCGTCCAAGAGCGCGTCGTCGAGACTTCCTCCTATGGGGTGCCGCAGTTCCGACAGCGGCTGATCCTCATCGCCCTGAGGAATGGCTCGGAATTCACTTGGCCCGAGCCCGCCGAGGAACGAGTGACTCTGAGCAACGCCATTTCTGATCTTCCGAGCGTCGACCCGAAGGCGGGCTGGCAGGCTGCGACAAATAGGACCGAGTACAAGCCGTACGGCGGTCCAGCCACGAGTTTCCAGCGTG
Organism: Rubrobacteraceae bacterium; assembly: GCA_050698295.1. GTDB lineage: Bacteria > Actinomycetota > Rubrobacteria > Rubrobacterales > Rubrobacteraceae > JACCWD01. Next base: position 2,407 of record JBOHBL010000253.1, read on the forward strand.
AGATGCGAGGCAGGGTCTCAGACCTCCACCGGTTCCGCGTATACGACCATGTCACCCGCAAGGTTCGTGACGACGATCTCGAAGCTTTCGAGCACTTGGACACGAAGACCAAGTATTCGGAGCTGCCCGAGAACCTCAAGCGGTACCGCGACGACATCTTCGATGACAAGTACAAGCGGCTCGACGGCAACGCCCTATCCAGGACGATCACCGCGCATATCGCGAAGGACGGCTACTGGTACATCCACCCGAAGGAGAACCGGACGCTCACCGTCCGGGAGGCGGCACGAATCCAGACGTTCCCGGACTACTTCAGGTTCGCGGGGTCGCCGACATCAGGGTTTCGTCAGATCGGCAATGCCGTTCCACCGTTTCTCGGTCGCGCAGTCGGTCGAACCGTCGTCCAAGCGCTGAACGCTGAATCAGGTGCCAGGGCTATCCCGAGCTCTCGAACACGGTCTGCACTCTCCACATGGATCGAGTCCCATCTCGACGAGTTCGACCCTTGGATCACTTCAGGCTCGCGTTGGAAGGTCTTGGCCGGCGAAACCCTGTTCAGCGGCGAGAGCACCGTGGTGAAGAGGGCGCTCTGGCCACTCGTCTCCGATTTGGCCCGGCCCCAACAGGTCTTGGACGCAGACGAGACGATCCGTGAGATCTGCGAGTGGATTGGCCGCGCTGCTTCGGCTGACACTCTGCTCGCCATGGCAGATGCGCTTGTCGAGCACGGAGTCCACTCGACGATCCCCGACACCGAACTCCAGATCCTCGTCGCGGACAAGCTCGTGCCCAACGGGATGGCCGAGCTCGCGATGGTGGTGCAGTCTGACGAGGAGGAGCCCGTCATCGTCACCGCCGGCGCACTGCGGGTCGCCGGTCGGTTCTTCCATGGCAATGACGGATGGTTGCGCAACCGCAATAGCGACGGGCGCATCGCGATCGCCCGGCTGATCGGTAACTCTGAGACCAGTCGGGCGGCTCAGCTCGCCCTCATCGAGCTTGGCCAGCGGACCTGCACACCGAAGGCGCCGGACTGCGGTGAGTGCCCGCTCGCAATGTGGTGTCGACGGAACTTCGAAGACTCCCCCAAGGAACGCCTACAGGCCCAGCGCGTCCGCCAGGTCCGGGTTTCGTCGCCGTAGGGTGCCAATAGCGGTCTTGAACGAGGACAGGTCACTCTCTTCAAGAATCGCCGCCTTGAGCGCCACGCCGACCTCGTACAGAGCGACCTCTGAGGCACCGGACTTTGGGCTCTCCTTGCGTTCCCCTGCATTCGCCGAACGTCGGTAGGCATCATTAGCCAGAACTGAGAGTTCGTGCACTGGACGCTCAAGCATCTGCTTGAGTGAGGGCGGAAGCTCGATCTTCATCTTCGCGACGTTGATCTGGAACACCTCGTCAAGATCCGTGTCGAAGTCGATGGACGCGCGTGCGAGCTTCGTATGCTCGTCAATTCCCCGAATCCCCGACCAGCCACCGTGCTGAACCAAACGGTCGGCCCGATAGATGTAGAGCCCCTGCTGCCGGTTCCACTTCAACGGGCCCGACATACGGTCGAACTCGTCAGAGGACGTGAACCGGTCCCGGGCGGGTAGAATATGCCCGCAGAACTTCACCGATGACGATCCGCCATCAGTCTCGATGTCGAAGCGCTGGAGCGGCAAGTCTTTCGTGCCCGGCTCGGTCGGTGCGAACGGATTCCAAGGCTCGAGCTTCTCGCCGTTGACTGCCATAACGATCTCGCCGCGATTTGCGATGGATCCTTCGATGTAGCGATGGAACACCATCGCGAGATGCTCACTGCTCTTCTTCGCAAGGCTGGTCAGCCTGCGGCGGCCCCAACCGTTCTCCGCATACCGGTCTGGAAGCACCCGGTCCAGGTCCTCCCACACGACGACGGTTCCCGGCGCCTCTTGGAGCTTGTCGACCGCGCGCTCGATCGCTGGCGACCTCTCGTCCGCAAGAACAGCCCACGAGTCGTCGCGGGCGACTCGATTGAGATCGAGAGTGACGATGTGGACGTCACGTTTCGCCCGGTGGCTGCGGGAAACGACAGTCAACCGTCGGCACTGGGAGAAGGATCCGGTCTTGAGACCAAGCCCGAATCGGCCCAGCTCATTGAGCTCGTAGCCTCGCCTAGTCCCGAAGCGCAACGACTCGACCGCCTCGGCCTGGTTCATCCCAGAGCCATCGTCAGAGATGAGCACATACGACCCATTCGGTTCGAAGACTGTCTCCACGTTGATATGGGTGGCACCGGCGGCGACAGAGTTGTCGACGATGTCCGCGATCGCAGTGTGGAAGTTGTAGCCGATGTCGCGCAGCGACTGAGTCAGGCGCGCCGCCGAAGGGGCAACATCGTACGATCGACTCGTTCCCACCGGGCATCTCCTCCTACACTGCGATGATGACACGCACGAGACCTAAAACTCGGTCACCCGAACATGTGTCTGAAGAACGTTACCGGGCGGTGCCCACATCTTTGGTATCCGCTCGGGGCGATCCGCCGGTCTCGTCTGCAGCGTCTGCAACGATGCGTGCGAACAGGTCGCGCGACACGAGGCCTGAGCTCGAAGTGAGACGTCTGCTCCACGCCATCGGGCTGCGCTTCCGGGTCGACATGCCACTCCCGTTCGATCGTCGGAGACGCGCAGACATCGCATTCACCAAAGTTGGGCTCTACGTCTTCGTCGACGGTTGTTTCTGGCACGGGTGCCCCGAGCACTTCGTACAACCACACACGCGCCGAGACTTCTGGCAGACCAAGATCGCAGAAAACAGGCGCCGCGACGAGGACACGACGAGTCGTTTGCTGGAACTTGGACACTCAGTTTTCCGAGTTTGGGAGCACGAGGACCTCGCTGCGGCGGCGGCTCGGGTCGCCCAGACCTACTACGCCTTGCGCAACCGATGACAGCGTCGGCTACACGTCGTTCTCCACCAGGCATCCTCGGTTAACCGCGCACGCGGTTCGCGCCGACCCAGTCGACGCGAACAATTCCTAACTCGGCAGAAGGCACGGCCTTCACTCAGCCGCCTCGCTGGGATGGCGCGAGAGAATTCACCAGGTTGTCCATCTCGGTGTCTTCGAGAGCGTCAAGCAGTCGAACCCCGCTCTGGAAGGTTGCCAGCTTGTAGAGATCACGGGACCACTGCGATCGGTTGGGACCGTCGTAGGCCAGAACCCGCCGTGCAAGCGCTCGAGCCAATCGACGATTGCGAACTAGAGCGCTTCGTTCAAGCAGGCCGACCAACTCATCCTCACCAAGGGGACGCCCGCCTGCGGGGAGATCACCGAGGATCTCATACCGCTGCCACGGGCGTCGCAACGCGTTACGGGGTGCACCGACAAACCGATTTATGTGGAAGTCCGGGAAGCGGAACGCGGCAACATCTGGGAATACGACAAGAGTCAAAAAACTCCACGTCCCTTCGTGCGCCGCGTCCGCAGGAACGATGCCGAGCGCGTCATGTAGCGACCTCCCCAGCGTTGAGTCGAATCCTGACTTTTCCTTATCAGATGTGATGGATTCTAAAGCGAGCCAGTGTGCCATGTCCTCAATGACCCTTCCGCGGACAATAGCGATCTCGGCAGGGGTAGCTATTCTCCCGGTGGAAACGGGGACCTTTCGCTCGTGGTCAATTGCCGCTCGGGCAGTGAGCGCCGCACGCCCGCCCGCCTCATGCAATGCCCGCAATTCCTCGAAGATAATGCCGGCGTCGCTGCGCGTGAGCCGCGGATAGCACACATTCATGCGCTCACCCCAGCATGCAGCAGACGGTCAAACTTCAAAGGACTTCGTTCGTAGGCCTCGATGGCTTCAGGAAGCGAGCGATTCAGAAACAGCTTGCACATCGAATCAACCACGTCGCTGATCGAGCCCGCGGGATACTCTTCACCGTCGGAACCGCCGTTAGCGCTCGCTAGCGCGATGAGCGACCGAAGCACCTCGAGCTTGAGTCTGGCCTCGACCTGTGGCTCGACGACCGGCAAGAGCACCGCTCGACCCAGTTCGTTGTCCTCGTTCACCAAGAGCCGGATGGAACCCATGAACGAATCGCTCATATCGTCAAACACGGCGTTGATCGTCCAAGGAGCATTCGCGAGATGGAGTGCAGAGAATGACACCGCCTCGGTCGGGAACCGTGACGCGTCACCTTCAAGCATCACACTGCGAGTCGGGCCAACACACAGCCGAGATCCTCTTCGAGAAGCTGTTCGGCCGGATGCCGGGATATCCTCCGCGAGGAGTATGAATGTTGAGAGTTCCAACTTCTGAGCGATCTCACCCGGAGGCAGCTCGATCGAGAGTTCCAGTTCTTGGACCTCATTAGTGGTCAAGCGCTTCCTAGTGATGAATCGCCGCAACATCGCCGGACAGTCAGCTACAGCGACCACCTCGATCAGGCCGATTCTGTCGAGTCCGGTGCGTTCGACGACCGTCGTGTTCTGGACCTCGATAGAGAGCCCAATCAGATCTTTCGAGGCGTAATCCCAAGCGGGAAGGAGGTCTGGAAGCGGTTCCCTCGTAGCGTCCCTTTCAAGCCACCACCCACCCCAGTTGACGTCACTAGCGGCAATTGTCCGGTACGGCAGAAGACGTGCCCTACTCATGCGCTTCCTCACTGACGACTCGGGCCAATACATCCACGGCAACCTCGTCGCTGGACTCGAACCAGTAATCCAGCGATTGGCCGGGCATGATCCGCGCCGTCGCATTGCTCTCGTTTCCTGCCCAACCCCCGACGTAGAGGAAGTCTGGATCGATCGTGCGCTCCGTTCCGCCGTCGGTGCCGATACCAAGGTCAACACGAACGTCTGATCCGGTCGGCGGCCCGCCGAGGACTCGGATCGGCACCTTTGTTCGAGTCCATCCAGGCTTGTCACATTCGGCCCAACTGGGATCGCCCAACTGAGCCGATGCCTTCGCGCTTCGGCGTCCACCGATTCCTACCTTGCTGGTCGATCGGGTCGGCGCGGAACCGACCGAACCAACCATGAGGCCGGCCAACATGTCACCAACGCCTGCTGCCGAGGTTGAGGATGATGCCGACTGGGTCCGTGAGTAGGGCTCAATGAACTTGTCAGCCGCCTCCAGGACCCGCTGGATCGCGAGCTTCACCTGACTTCGTTGAACCTTGTCCTGCAGAGACGCCGGGGACCAGTCATCGTGAGCTGGGGGTTCGGAGCGAGCGAACGTGGGGTCAAGGCCTGCAACGGGCTTGAATACCCCGGCCCACTGGAACCCCGGATCGGTGAGCGGGGACCGCTCGATCTTCCGTACGACCAACTCAGCACCATGACGCATCAGCGTGACTGCCCGGCTCGGGGCCTTGTCAGGCGATCTGCCACTCGCGGCGGGATACTTGGTGAGAGCGAGGTGACCGAGAGTTTCATTATACCGTTTGATCTCAACCACATCGAGGACGAACAGCGATGTCGGAGGAGGACTTCCAGATTGGACGGCCCGCACCGCGAGTAAGCACGAGACCGGACCAGACAGGAGCGGATGGGTCGACGGGTCCGGAATCGGATGATCGACTCCATCAACCTGGACGCGCACGACCATCGGGTGCATGCCGGTGTCGTCAGGCAGAAGTTTGGGCCACAGATTCCACATCACAGCTTCAGTCAGCACTGCGGCGTCGTCTTCGGGCCCCTCCTTACCGAGCTCCGGTGCCAAGATGAGGATACTCGTTCCCAGTTCTTCCTCCCCGAAGGTCTTGGCGAAGAGTTGGCTTCCCAGTTCCCGGGCCAAGGGGCCGACGATGGGTTCGGGACGCCCGTCGACCGTTCTTCCCCACCAGTGCCGACCCGTGTAGCGATATCCCTCCAACTCGAAGACATCGCCAATCGCAGATGCAATCAACCGGTCCTCTGGCCCTTGGTCCGTGGCGCACCTAGACCAGACGATGATCGCGCCGACCTGACTGATCATGTATGCGATCGACTTGCCGAAGCCATAGGTACCGCCAGACGTTGGGTCACCCTTGGTCGCACCAATATTGAAGATTAGATCGATGAAATGCGTGACGGAGTTCCGTGGGATCGCCCGATCGTTCCGAACTGGGCCGCCCAGGCCAACGGTCCCACGATCGGAGATCTCAACTGCCCACAGACTCTCGCCGCTGAGTGCGCCACGAATCTTGGTTCCGGATGCGCTCCCAGTGAAAATGTCACCATCAAGAAGCGCGACGGTCGCCTGCGGCAGCTGCCGGAGATTGAGCGTAAACTCGACCGGACGGTCGACAAGGCGGGCGTCCCAACTGTTCTGGGCAGTCTCCCGAACGAGAAGTTCTTCCATAGAGACGTGCGGCGTGCCGAGGAGCTTCTTCGCTCCAACGCCTTGGATCGCGCCGGGTTCGAACCTCTGCGGGAACCAATCCATCGGCTCCCTCGACGTGCGCACGCCGGTGAGCGCTGTTGCTTCTGTGACCGCCGGCGGCTCTGCCACCCAGGGTTCGTTCGTGCTGCGCAACTGTTCGCTGCCGTCCGCGGTTCGCGCGGCAAGAGCCGCGCCGCTGAAGTCGCCGGTCGCGTGGAACGCCGCCTTTGCCTTCTGCCATGCCTGCCCTTCCGGCGCGACCTCCACCGCACGGAGATACGCGGCCAGCACGGAGTTGACCGTAACTTCACCCTGACGATGATGGCGCCGAACGGGCGCCAGTGCGGCCACAAGCTCCTTCGCATCCATACTCGTCACCCGACCCACTCAGAGGCGACTCGCGCGGCTGCGGCGGCCGGCAGCTCCGGCGGGAGCACACCAAGAATCAGGTCGTACGAGACGCCTGTGATCCCGACGAGACGCGACATCTCGATGTCGCTCGAGCGTAAGCCAGGAAACGCGGCGCCCACTTCCCACCATCGAATTCCCCTCAGCAAGAAGCGCGTGGGGACGGCGAGTTCCATCCCCCGGAGGTAGCCCGCGTCGCCAAGTCGAACATCCAATGCGTCTTCGGGCACGCCAAGGGCGAGCAGCGACGCAATCCGCTCCTCGATATCGGGGGCATCGGACGACTCCGCGAGATGCACCACTGCGAGGTGGAGTGATGCCGAGAGCGCGGGATCCAGCTGGTCGAGATTGGAGACCCGAACCGTCGCGGGGGTGACGGCGGAGGTGGATTTCACCTCGACGTCGCGGCCTTGGCGGCTGAAGTCGTGAATGGCGCCCATCGGACCACTCCAACCTGAGACCGCTGCTATCGGATTGACAGTCGCGAGGATCTTCATGATCTCAAGCTCGCCGGTCAGGCCGATCACATCTTCCCGCGAGAGCCCATCCAGAGCGCGGCGCAGGAGTGCCCTCCAGTCGTCCAAGGTGACTATCACGGCGTTGAGGCCCGCGTCCGGTTGACGTTCGAGCCGGTCGAGGACGTCCTCGACCAGACGATCGAACTGACCGACCAGACGGCCCACCGTGCAGCTCAGATCGGCGAACCGCACCACGTTGTTGCCCACGTTGAGGTCGCGATGACCCAGATCAATGCCTTTACTGAGGCGGTCGCTGGGGGCCTCCCCCGGCGATACTGGAACCAAGAGATGGCGCCTACCCTGATTGTCGACACCCAAGAGGATCGGGCCCAGATCATTTGCGATCCCGCACTGCCGAGTGAGGACTTGGGCACGTTCTGGACGACTGTCGCCCAGCAGCAGCGCGAATTGCTCAGACACGTTGCGGATCATTCAAACGCCTCCTCTGATGGGCTCGGCATCGCCTTCAGTGTCCGACGGGACCTCGTCGCCCGAAGGATCCAACTCAGGCTGCCAATCCGGTGTCACGCCAAAATACGTCCCGTCCGTGCGGGGGTCAGCCCCGCTGCTCGGGAAGATGATGCCGAGGCCGACGAGGTGTTCATCCGTCTCCATCGCCTTTCGGGCTCGACGCGAGCCGTCGTCTTGGGGAAACGAGTCCTTACTGACCACGTAGATGACAATCTGACCAGAACCTCGGGCGAATCGGCGCCGAACGCTCCGGGGCTGGTCACGCTCTTCCCGGGTGAGGCTCCGGATCACTGCGGGGTCCAAGTCTGCAAACCAGTCTTGGTGGTTTAGAAGTGACTTGATGTTCGCGGTGCCGGAGGCCGACTCCTTGAGCGGCGCACGATTGACTGCACGGACCATCCCGAACCCCAGATCGAGGCCACCCAAGTCCACCACCTGTCCAGCGTCGTCGCGGGCCGTGCGAGCGGTGCTGATCACGGTAACGTTCCAAGGGCTGTCTGGGGCAGACTGCCGGATCCATCCAGCCATGAAGTCCGACCGCATCGATGCCTGATCGCGATGGAACTGGTAGTCCTCCAAGAGCGTGCAGACGCTCCCAGCCGAGGCGTGAGAAGCCCGCCAACGTGGTGGGGATTCGGTGTGCGTGAATTCGGATTCGGTCCCGCAGCGGCTGATGAACTCACGGACCGCACTCAGATTGGTCGTAGCGGTCTCCTTCGCGCGGTCGAAAATGAACGTCTGCATACGCTCACCGGCGTACGCGACTCGAACGAGACGGGCAGCGCCCATCTTGTTGCGGGCGACGATGGCGAGCCGTCCTGGGTGCTCCCGCACCCGCACTCCGACGTCCCGGGGTGTCAATCGCTGGAGCTCCATGTCGGCGATCTCGGCACGGATCTCGGCCTCAACGAGCGCGAGGAACCGGTACTCGTCGGCAAGAGAAGGCTGCAGCCATATCCGCGGAAGGTCCTCGTACCCAGGGCGATAGCCGAACCAGCGGCCCATCTGAAGCAGTGTGTCGTACGTGTTCGAGGTGCGTGTGAAGTACGAGACCATGAGGCCCTCGAGAGTCAGTCCGCGCGAGAGGGTCCCACCGCCGACTGCGATCACGACCTCGCGTTTGAGGTTCCCCGCCTCATCGCGACGGTTGTAGTCGAGGCGGTCGTCGGACATGCCGTTGTCCACGATCACGCGTACGTCGCCCAAGGTTACCGAAATGTGCTCTGCGACGTGATCCCAAGGTGGCATCGGCTCGCTGGCGCAGGACGCCGCGCGTGCGTTTTCGCGTTGATATGCGGCCGTAAGCACGGACTGATCACCCCTGCCCCAAGCAGCTTGGATATCGCTGCACAGTCGCTGCACCCGGTTACGCATCTTGAAGTGAGGGGCAGAGTAGTGCGTTGTGTGGATTAGCATCGAACTGTGGTCGTCGTGACCCCTGGCTCGTCGGATCGCTGTAGCAACGATGAACCACTCCGTCGCGCGACGGAGAGACACCGGCGGCGCGGGGTCAAATGCGTCTCGGGCATCTGTATCGCTCGGTGGTCGCAGCGTGGCGGCCTCAACCTCCGAAATCTCCCGGATCATGTCTAACCCGGAGTCTGGCTCGTCGTCATCAGAGAGGGGTTCGCGGCCGAAGAGTCGCTCGGCGCCGAAGTACTCATCTGGCCGAGGCAGATTGATGATGAAGTTCGACGGGTAGAGATCCGAGCCGTCAGGATCCATGAAGATGTTCGCAAACGGAGTCGCCGTGTAGCCAACGTAGGTGCCGGTCTGAATGAGGTTCCAAATCTCCTTCACAAGGCCGTTGATGGCGGAACGGTCCTGCCGTCCGGCGGCGCTGTTGGGAGTCGCTTGGTCGGCCTCGTCGTCCAGTAGCAGGACTGGCGTCCGGCGAAGGACGTCGACCGGGGTCTCTCTTAGCCAATCGCGAAGGCTCTCAAGCCGGGAGCCGTTCTTCTTGATGACGATCCCGACCGGCTTCTGGGATCCCAGCAGGGATGCGCCGCGGTGTGTATTGCTGTTTACGAAGTCTGCGTCGCCCGTCGTAAGGCCAACCCACCCACCACCCGCGAAGTCGAGGTCCTTCTCGACGCGAACCTGAGTCTGCTCGCGGAGGTTGTTATGGATCCCGGAGAGGACGATGAAGAGTCCGTAACCACGATCAGCAGCCTTCGCCATAACAGCCGTGAAGTTCGCAGTTTTGCCGGACTGGACATATCCGAGGACCAACCCCAGCTTCTTCAGTTCGTGGATGTTGGGATTCGCAAGCTGAGCAACGACCTTGTTTGATGCTCCGTTGATTTCTGGCACTGCGTCGGCCATGCGCCCACTGAGCAAGCGAGCCTTGAGGCCGTCCCAGTGGTGGTCGCCGGCTTCTGGGCCGGAATACCACGGCGCCATCTGAACGTTCGCGACCAGTGACCGGTCGACGACCCCCGTGGGCGAGTCGAGCAGGTCATTCTCAGCGATGTCCTGTCGAATCGCGTCGGCGGCGGCCTCTAACGCGTCCTGATCTGCCATCACGTCACGGAGGGCAGCCACCGTTTCATCAAGACCCTGACGAAGGCGGACCATCTGACCGATGATGATCTCCCGGAAAAGTGCGATCGTCTGTAACTCCATGAACCAATAACCTCCACAACGACAGTACTGGAGATGCTCCGCCCGAGGGCCGGGTTTCGCTGACGGAACGGCACAGAACGGTGGGGCTGAGACACGGGGACACGATCATGCATGGTGCGGAGCGGCAGTCGCATCCAGGCGACCAGACGTGTTCCCTGGATCTCTCGATCCCGTCCGGGCCTCAAGTGGTCGTCCGGGCGGAGACCCTCAGACGAGATGGCGAAGGACGTTGTCCAGTGACATGCACTGAGCCGTCGCAAGGTTTTGCTGCGGGCGGCGGTACTAGGATCATCAGCCCTCTGAAAACAGGGTCAACGCGGTTCTCCCGATGGCTCGCGTAAGAGCGGCATCAACAGTTCCTCCGACCAGGCCACCAACTCCTGGGACCGCATTGCTGAGGGTCAGGACTGATCGTTTCGTGCCGTACTTGGCGATCAAGAAGACCCCGGCCCTCTTGTTGATCTGCCTGATCACGGCTATCGGAACTGCAGCAATCGCCTGTTTGGCGAAGGATGCGCCAACCTTCACGCCGACTGCAGAGGAAGTTGCCTGAACGCTGGACCCGGCGACCGTGAGCATCATGACCGCCTGCGTGTGCGGGTCCTCCAGGTCGTAGCCGCGCAGATGTGCAATCGCGCCCACCATCCGGGCATTGATGATCAGGCTTCCAGCGAGATTGGCCGGGAGCATCACCGGCATCGCAACAAACCCACCGAGCCCTGTGACGAAGCCCTGGGTTCCAGCCGCGACGACGGACTCGCGGATGACCATTCGTATTGCAGCATCTCGATCTGACGCCGTCGCCGCATTCCCACCTGCAGCACTGCCATCGTTCATCGAGGGGCTGGTCTCGCGCCCGATTCGAGAGTCCTGGACTCTTTCGAGACGGTCGTCCGCATACGCACTGGCCCCTGTGATCGGACCGACGCCGTTGCGAATGGCCTCCATCGTCATCCGCTGCAAGTAGTCGCCAACCTTATCCAGCGAACTGACGTTGTCCTGGTCGGCCACCTCAGCCATGGGCCGCTCCGTTCATTTTCATTGGACGCAACGCTACCTACGGTGTCATCGAGCGTCCGCCTATCGCTCGCCGATACTTCAATTGAGGTATGCCGTCACTGTGACGCCTCGCGCCAACACCACGATCAGCACGTAGGACTGCAGGTCATCGGCAGACCACCCAGCTTCGCGAGATCTCGACAGGAAGGTCGGTCTCTCACACGAGACGGCGGGCTTCGGTCAGGCGGCGCTCGGTGAGCCAGTCGAGCAACGTACGGCCGGTGCGTTGCCGGAGGACGCTGGTGAGGTGGGCCTGGCGTGCCCGGCATGCGCCTCAACGCACGGGGCAGATCGCCGGCGGAGACTCCGGTGGCGTACGTCCGCTCGATCTCATCGAAGACGATCCGGGTCATCCGCGGGCTCGCTCGCACGGCGAGGTCGTCGCGTCCGCGCCGCGCGTCTTCGGTCGTGGTGGTCATGCCCGGGGGTGCTGCCAGTTCGTCAGCCAGCGCAGCGCCCACTCGGCGGGACCATAGCGGTGCGTACGCGTCCACCAGATGCTGACCAGCAGCAGGCCGACGAAGACCAGCAGTGCGAGTACGAGCAGCATCGGCGGCGAGACCTGGCCGGCGAGACCGAGGCCGACACCGGTGAACAGCAGCAGGCCGATCAGGGCTTGGAGCAGGTAGTTCGTCAAGGCGATCCGTCCCGCGGGCGCGAGAGCCGAGCGCAGCCAGGCGAATCGAC
>JBOHBL010000254.1:0-1936 GCA_050698295.1 Rubrobacteraceae bacterium
GTCGAAGGCGTCGTAGGCGTAGCTGTTCGTGTTCCACGAGGTCAGGTTCCCGCAGCCGTCGTAGCTCACCGTCCCGGTCAAGCGGTTGGTCGAGGAGGAAGTGGGGGTGGCTCTGCCTAAAGTCCCCCCGATCTCCAGGATATTGCCGAAGGCGTCGTAGTCGTAGTCCTGGTACTTCATCGTCCCGCCGCCCATGGCGTCGGTGTAGATCGAGCCGTACACCAGCCTGCCCGGAAGGTCGTAGAGATAGATCGCGTCGCCCATCTTCGTCACGCTGCCCGCCCCGTCGTACTGGTAGGCCCCCGAGCTCCACCGCAGGCTCTGCCCCAGAGCCGCCTGGATCGAGGAGGGTCTGGGCATCCCGTTGGGATCGTACCCGTGGGTCTCGGTGACCCCGTTGTAGTGCGCGATCTGGGCAACCATCGCATTGGGATGATACGTGATCGAGTTGGCGTGGTTGGGGACCGAGGCCAGGAAGCCGTTCGCGTAGGAGAACCCGATCGCGTCCGGATCCGGGACCTGGCCGGCACAGGGGGAGTGCGTGCAGTCCGGATACCCGATCGAGGCCGTCTGGCCGAGGTCGTTGTAGATCCACGACTGCCTGAAACTCTCCCGGGGCGTCCCGTTGACCGTCGCCAACGTGTCTCGCGACGAGACCCGCCCGTGCCTGCCGGCGTAGAAGGACGTCTCCCGAATCTGCGCCGTCGAGGCGCCGGGGAGCGTCGTGTAGTTGTACCGGTCCGCCGTCTTGCGCTTCCCGTTGTCCCATACCCCCGAGACGTTCGAGGTCCCGAACGTAAACGCCTTCAGGACCCTCTCTGCGCCCCCCGTCTCTCTAACCTGCGTCACCCGCTCCGCTCGGTCGTACGTCAACGTCAGATCGTGCCCGCCGTCAACCTTCCTTCCCGCATGCCCCCTCGCGTCGTAGTTCGAATACGTCACCGTGCCGTCGCCCGAGTTCCCCTTCTCCGGGTGCCGCTCGGTGCGCAAGAACCCCCGGTTGTCGTACGTGAAGAGCCGCGTCTGCGTCGTCGGCCCGTTGGTCGTGGCCACGCTCTTCAACCGATTCCCCACGTCGTAGCCGTAGGTCGCGGTTAAGCCTCCCGCAGGCTCGACGACCTGGAAGAGCCGGCCCTGCCGGTCGTAGATCTCGGCCGTTACGGCCTGGGTCTCGAAGATCGTGCCTGAGTCCTGCGAGGTCGCGACGTTGACCGTGCGCCAGCGTACCCGGTCCCCCGCGTACGCCAACCCCACGTCGTGGGCCGTCCCGTCCGGAGGCGTTACCTTCCCGGGACGGCCGAAGGGGTCGTAGGCCAAGAACTGCGTCGTCTTGGCCGTGTCGCCAAGCTCCGACACGCTCGCCCGCAAGCCCAGGCCGTTGTACGTCGTCTTGCGCGTGGACCAGGTCCCGTTGGCCATCAGCACCAGCTCCTCCGAGAGCCGCCCGAAAGAATCGGCCCGCGTCTCGCTCTGCGCCAGCGTCGTCGCTCCGCCGTTGCTGCGCCGGTACACGTTGGTTCGCGCCAGACTCGTGGACGACGTCGCCCGTGTATAGACCGTCTCCGTCCACCCGTCGTGCGGCGCGACCGGCTTGCTGTGCCGAAGCCGCCCCATCGTGTCGTACTCGAAGTCCGTCTTGATCGCCGAAGTGTCCCGAGAGGCCTTGGACAGACCCGTGTTCAGATCAATGTCTAAATCCAAAGACTTGAAGGAGAGATCCGTGCCACCCGCGTCCTGGTACTGCGCGGTCTTTCGGACCCCGTACTGGTACATGTAGCCGATCCGGTACAGGTTGGCCGCGGTCTGTCCCCGAATGTCCCCGAAAGGTCTGGCCCACGTTTCGTACCGCGCGGACACCCGCGGCGCGGCCACCCAGCGAAAAAGGCAAAATGAATTCGAAAGGTCTGACCCCATTCCTTACCATAATGTATTCGAA
>JBOHBL010000255.1:0-3016 GCA_050698295.1 Rubrobacteraceae bacterium
GCCTCCGGATTGACCTTCGTCATGCCCCCCATGTACGTGAAAACCAGAAACCGCCTCAAAGCCGAGAGCTTCTTCGCCGCCGTCGCCGCGGCATACTCGTCTATCAAATGCTCCCTGTAAAGCGAAACGTCCTCAGCCGTTATCGCTTCCAACCCAACGCCGAGCTCCTCTTCCAAAAATAGGAGGAACATTCGTATTTCTGTATTATATGTTTTTCTGGTCTGAGGGCTGGAGAGGGTGCGGAGGTAGACGGCGAGGAGGTTTTCGGCGGGGTTCACCGGCTCCGTCATCGGCTGCGGGAGGTTGTCTTTATTGGGATGGGTCATTGTAGGTGATCAGGGAGAAGACGTTGTAGGGGGCGAGGAGGTTTCGTCCGTTGAGGTAGCCCAGTTCGATGATGAAGGCGCAGCCGGCGACGATTCCTCCGGCGCTTTCGACGAGCTGGCACATTGCCCGGGCGGTGCCGCCGGTGGCGAGCAGGTCGTCGGCCACGAGGACGCGCGTTCCGGGGGGGATGGAGTCGGCGTGGGTCTCCAGGGAATCCGTGCCGTATTCGAGGTCGTAGGAGGCGGAGATGGTCTCGCGGGGGAGTTTACCGGGTTTGCGGGCGAGGACGAGGCCCTTGCGGGCGCGGTAGGCGAGAGCTGTGCCGAAGACGAAGCCCCGGGCCTCGGCGGAGACTATGCGATCGTAGTCGATGCCCTCTATGGCTTTCGCGAGGGCGTCCACGGCGGAGCGCATCGCGGGTCCGTCTTCGATGAGGGGCGTGATGTCCTTGTAGGAGACGCCGGGTTTGGGGAAGTTCGGGACCGCGCGGATGTAGCTTTCAAGAACGTCGGCGTCGCTCATGGACGATCCGGGGACGAGGCGAAAGTCTCTATCACGTTGGACATCATCAGTTCCTTGAGGCGGGAGTCGACCGAGGCGAGGTGGCGGGCCTTCGCCATCGCCTCGTTGACGCGCGCCTCGTCGCCGCTGCGAAGTTCGGGGTTGAGGATCTGCTTGAACATCGCCGCCTCGCGGTCGACGGCGGCCATCATCCCCCGCAGGTGCCTCGGTTGGATCGAATACTTCGCCATCTCGAGCGCCATGCGCGCGATCTCGAGGTCTCGCTGGGTGAGCTCCCCGCTGCGCCCGACGACCCCGACGGCGACCAGCTCATCGACGAAGCGAGGCTCCACCTCGAGGGCGTCGGCGAGTTCCTCTTTGGAATACACGCGGTCTTCGAGGACCGATGAGAGGTCGCCCGCGGAGTCCTTGGACATCGCCATGACCGGGGCTCCGCCTTCGATGCGCTTTTTTATGACCTTGAGGGGGAGGTATTCCTTGTCCTGAAGGGTGAGGATGTAGCGCAGGAGCTCGACGTCCTGGCTGGAGAAGAGGCGATATCCGCCCCGGGTGCGGTTCAGGTTAATAAGACGCCGGCGTTCGAGGTAGCGGATCTTGCTCACCGAGAGCGTGGGAAACTCGGGCTTGAGGCGCTCGACGACCTCGCCTATCGTGAAACTGTCCTTGCCGCCGCTCTCCATCGGACCACTCCCATCCTAAGT
Organism: Rubrobacteraceae bacterium; assembly: GCA_050698295.1. Classification (GTDB taxonomy): domain Bacteria; phylum Actinomycetota; class Rubrobacteria; order Rubrobacterales; family Rubrobacteraceae; genus JACCWD01. The sequence continues at coordinate 1,551 of JBOHBL010000255.1, forward strand.
AAACACGAACTTGAAACGGTACTTGCCTATCTGTATCTCGTCGCCGTTTCTGAGGTCCACGGCGTCCACGCGGACCCGGTTGACGTAGGTGCCGTTGAGGGAGCCCACGTCGCGTATCCGAAATCCGCGCTCGCCGCGCAGTATCTCGGCGTGCTTTCTGGAGACGGTCACGTCGTCGAGGGCGATGTCGCTCTGGGGGACGCGGCCTATCACGACGGTCTCGGAGCCCACGTCGTGCATCCTGCGCCCGGCGGTTCCCTCGACCTGATCGAGCTCGATCAACGCCGCCCCCGCGATGCCGGACGCCGACGCCTCCTCTTCTTCCTCGATGAAACTCGGCGAATACGAGACCGTGGTCGCTCCGTGGTCGAGCTTGTGCCCGCACTCCGAACAGAACTTCATCGAAGGCGTCACCTCCGAACCGCACTCCGGACAGACGCTCAAGGGGGATCCTCCCTGAAACGGTCCTCGCCCATCAGAACGCGGGCGAGCTCCTCGGGCGAAAGCGAAACCCCCCCACGCCGCACGAGCTCGGCCCTGATCAAATCTATCCGGCCCTGCAAAACCCTCCTCTGATAACTGACCTTCCGCTCCCGCTCAACAAAGTCCTCCAGATGACGCCTCAGTTCTTCCACCGAGAGGTCGGTGAGGTCCTCGGACTCATCCCAGCCAAAGCCCTCGACGCCGGCCCCTTCTTCGAATTCTTCACCCATGACCGAAAGTATAACTTCCCCTCTACCTGAAGTACAGTCTTATCCCGAAGGATCGCCATTATTCTTTTATCAGCGAGCGCACGAGGTCCACGTATTCGCGCATCAGGATCTCGGAGTCCCCGCCCTCGGCGTAGACGTAGAAGAGGGGGTTGTCGGGATCGGGGAGCATCAAGACCCACCCACCGTCGACGTTCAACTTGACGCCGTCGGTGAGGATGGCGTCCGGGTCGCCCCCGAACCTCTCGGCGAGCCCCCGCATGACGCGACCCTTCACCGCCCACGGACATTCGAGCTCCTCGTGAACGACCCCGCCGAAGCTGTCGCCGAATCTCTCCCTCGCTTCCGAGAGGGGCGAATCCCGGAAGAGATTCAGGGCGCGGGCGAGGACCATGAAGCAGTCCGGGGCGGGAAGGAAGTCCGGGAAGATGTAAAGTCCATCGCCCGAGGCGCCGAGGTCGGCGGCGGAGGTCGCGGACTTTATGGCGACGTTGCCCACGCCCGCTCGACTCTCTTCGAGGGTCCCGCCCGCGGCTTCGACGAGGTCCCGGTAGCCGGAACTCAGGTTCACGGGGAGGACCGCTTTGTTCGGCTTCATCTTCTCTATGAGACAGGCGAGCATCACGTCGGGCGGGATGTATTCTCCGTGATCGTCCACGAACTGCGCGTCCTCGCCGGTGGGGCCGACGACGCACCCGAAGGACGCTTCCACCGTGGGCACGATGCGCCCGACGCGCCGGAGGCTCTCCTCGAGGC
>JBOHBL010000256.1:0-1492 GCA_050698295.1 Rubrobacteraceae bacterium
TCGACGAGCAAGGTCTGGGACGAGGCGCGCATCGCCCTCGAAGGTGTCTTCGGCGGCTACAGCATCGCCCAACTCGCCGAGGCCGAGCGCGAGAGCCGCGAAGCTCGCGAACGCGAAGCCGCCACCGTCAATAGCTGAGAACCTGGAAAAACTCTTTTCCCACCTGCGGGGACGGACGGATCTCGCCCAGGCGGTCGTCGAGGCCGGAGGGAAAGTTTATTACGTAACCCATCCCGCCTCCGCCGACGCGCTCTTCGACGAAGAGGAGTTCGAGAAGGACGAGAGCATCCCGTACTGGGCCGACCTGTGGCCGAGTGCGATGGCATTGGCAAGGTTGTTGTCGGATATGGATCTCACCGGAAAGCGAGCCATCGAACTCGGATGCGGCGTCGGGCTTCCGAGCGTCGTCGCGCGAGAGCGCGGAGCCGAGGTCATCGCCACAGATCATTATCGGGGTGCCCTCGATTTCGCCTCACACAACGCGAAAACGAATGTTGGAAGGGAGGTTTCAACCGCGCTCCTCGACTGGAGGGAGCCGAACCTCGACGGTCTCGGCACGTTCGATCTCGTGCTCGCGGCGGACGTTCTTTATGAAAGAAGAAATGTACCGTGGCTGGTGGAAATCGTGCCTGAGTTGCTTGTCCCGAAAGGCGAACTCCTCATCGCCGACCCGCGCCGTCCCGGAGCGGCGATGTTCGTGGAGGAGATGGAAAAGAAGGGCTTCGACTGCTCGTCCGTCGAAGAGACCGTCAGGCAGGGGGCGGCGGAGATAAAGGTCTCGATCCACGCGATAAGCCGGGAGTAGGGAGATGGGGAGTGGGGAGTAGTGAATGCTCTCGACTTCCTTTCCTTCGATACGTCCTCCATCACGCCCGACGAACTCTCGCTGAACTCGGCTGGAGGCTTCGACGGCGAACGCCTCGATCCCGTGCTTTTGCCGACTCCCCACTCCCGATCTCCCCACTCCCCGGAGCGACAGCGACCCTCACCGTCGGCGCACCGTCCACGAGCGGGAGGCGGGCGTGGGGTCCGCGTTGCCGGCGGCGTCCACGGCCCGCACCCGGAAGGTGTGCTTCTTGCGGGAGAGGCCGGTGAACGTCTTCGGGGAGGCGCAGGCGGTGAAGGCGCTCCCGTCGAGGCTGCACTGAAACGTTGCGCCCGGCTCGGAGGCGAAGGAGAAGCTGGCCGTGGTCTTCTTCGTCTTGGCCGGGGGACCGGAGGTTATGGTCGTGTCGGGAGGGGCGGTGTCGCCGCCGATGTAGCGGGCGACGGCGAAATCTTCGTTGAAATTCCCGTTGCGCGAGGAGCCCGCGACCGTGATCCTGGAATCTGAACCGACGGCGACGGCGTTGGCGTTGTCGGTCGAGCCGAAGAAGTCCGTCGTCTGCACGCCGTCGCCCGAGAACGTCGCATCGAGATTGCCGTTCGGGTTGTATCGGGCTATGACGAAGTCGGCGGCTGGCCCGCCGCCGATCCCGCCAATGGCGACGAT
>JBOHBL010000257.1:0-8534 GCA_050698295.1 Rubrobacteraceae bacterium
CCTTATGGCCTGACCGGGTTCGCCCAAAGCCGCCTGGCAGCGCATCAGACCCCGGTGGGCCTCCTCCAGATAAGCGTCGTGGGCGATTAGCTTGCGGTGGGCCTCGGCCGCCTCGGCGTAGCGACCCGAAGTGGACGCGCGCGCCTCCGAGAGCCTCGAAGGCCGCCCCGGTCCACTGGTTCGTGGCCTCGGTGACCATGTATTCGTAGCCGAGATCCCGGTACCTCTCCGCGCTCGCCGCGACGAGTTCGAAGGCATCCTCCTTCGGGAGATCGTCGGATCGGGCCACGAGAAGATGGTGTCCGACCTTTCCTTCCTCATACGCCTTTCGGAATTCCGGGTACCGCTCGGAGAGAGCCGAAAGCGACTCCGCGTCTTGCGCGCCGAGCTGCGCGTACACCGCCTCCCAAACTCCCATGACGGCGCCGAGGATCGGATCCTCGCGGAACGGAGGCTCCTCGTCGAAGGGCCCCATCGTCTCGTTGAACGCGCCGCCTATAATCGCGCTTCCTTCCCCGTCCAAAATAGCGACGGACTGCGAGAGCGTCTCCTTGTTTATCTCGATGGCGCCCTCCGGGCTGGTGGGGTCGGTCAGCGCGAGGAGCCGAATTATCCAGTAAAGATGCGTCGCCGCATCGTCCCACGAACCGAACGAGTCGGTTCCGAATGGATCTGTGCGGAGCATCTCCATGAGGCCCGCGGGCGGGCTTTTCGGCGGACGGAGGTGGCGGGCTTGCGGCTCGCGCTTCGCGAACGAATCGGCGATCACCCACGCCATTTGCAAAAGCTGCTCCGGCGCGAGTTCCGTCGCGACGACCGTGGAGTACCGGCCACGATACGGCTCGGCCCGCTCGAAATCCACGATCGGCAGATACTCGGGAAGCGGCTGCAAACCGTGCCACGCGACGTCCGCGGTGGTCGGATAAGCGGCGTATGGCAAATGGCTCGGCCCGCCGGACTCGGCTCCCGCATATACTTTCTCTCGATATTCAGTCATGTTCTTCTTTCTCCTTTTTGTCTTTCGGTAGTGTGCGTCGGTCATTGCGGAAGCTGTTCGATATGTACCTCCTCGATCTCGAAAAACGGCATGCCGCTCGCCGCGATGGTCGTAATGGCGGCGCAAAGCGTCATGGCGAATACGGCGATCGAGCCGACGGCGAGCGACGTCGCTTTGCGCGTCCGAACGGCTTCGGGAGAATTCTTCTTCACGGCTTTCCCCGCCATCACGCGACCTTCTCGATCTCCTGATGCGGAGCGGCCTCGACGCGCCGCGACTCCCCGTTCGGCGCGTCGAGGACTTCGAGTTTCGACACCGGCTTGAGCGCGGATAGAGGCACACGAACCTTGTATGCGCCGCCCCCCGCCACGTACTCGACATTCGCGAACACGGTGTCGAGAAGGCCGAGCATGCGCCGGTTCTCACCGAGGACGACGGCGGTGAACGTCTCGACGCCCCGGCGTTTCGCTTCGAGGGCGAGGTGGAAGAGGAGCAATTTCCCGACTCCCCTCGACTGCCAGCGATCCTCCACCATCACGGCCATCTCCGCCTCGCCGAGGCTCTCGACCACGTACATCGCGTGGGCGATGATTTCGCCTTCGGCGACTGCGACGAGGGATCCCTCGCCCGGACGGTTCGCTTTGGAGAGGTGGACGGCCATCCACTCCGGGACGCTCGGATACGGCATGTGGAACCTGTGGTGGATGCTCTTTTCGGAGAGCCGGTCGAACATGTCGCGCAGCTTTTCTCTGTCGTTTGCCGACGGGCGGCGGATATTCAGCGCGCCGTCGTTTTTCGGACGGATCGTTTCCTTCATCGGGATGGTCGAGATTTTCATCGCATGCTCCTTTTTGGGCTTCGGATTCGTTTATTCGCTTTGGACGGGCTGATTGCCCTCTCCATCGAAGGGGACGAAGATCGCCCACAGAGACGGGTTGGAGAACGTGGTTGCGCTCGCATTGACGCCGAACGCCTCGAAGTCCACCCGATGCGTGCCGTCACTGACCGGAGCGACGGCGTTTGTGGCACAAATCTGCCGCTCGTTGATGTTTTGCCCTCCGTCTAATTCGACCAACTTGTCCGAGCCAACCGCTTTGACATCGTCAACCCGTATCTCGCAACCCGCCAAGTCGAAAACGTTGCTGTTATTCGCGTTCGCGGAGGCGCTTATGACGAGGAAGCCATCGGTCGGGGCGGTGATCTCATCGGAGGCCATCGTCCCGTTCTGGCCGACCACGACGTTGCCCCCGCGCTGATTGAAAGCCACACGAGTGAGGCCATTCGCATCGAGGCCGTCCACCTTGTCGGCGTTGAGGTTCGCCACCTTCACGTCCGAGTTGACCGACAGCGGCGGCTGTCCGGGCTTGACGAGGAGTTTGAGCGCCGGTCCCGGCCCTTGATTCACGAGCGTACTCACCGCCCTCGCCGCATTGTTTTTGCCGAGGATGAACGGCTTTCCCTTCGCCGCCACGGCCACCGATGTCGCGCCAACCATCGCGGTGATCGCCACTGCGAGGCTCACAAGCATGACTTTCGAGATGATGCCTTTCATAATCCTTTCTCCTTTTTCGCGTTTCATTCGGAACCCATCCATTTCAAGCGACCGACGCCCGGTCGCGGTTCTCTTCGTATCCCGTTTCTTCGAGCTTTTTGGACATGCGGATCGCCGGATAGCTTTGTCCGTCGGGGAGCGGTATTTTCATGCTCTCGCCCGACCGCCATCCGCGAGATGTATAAAATGGCGCTCCGGTGAGGGTCGAGATGAGTTCCATCCGAAGGAAGCCCGCCCGCCGCGCCGCTTCTTCGCTTTCGCGCAAAAGACGGCCTCCGATGCCCATGCGGGCGCACTCGGGACGGACGTAAAACGCCCGCGCCTTCGCCGCCTCCGACGCCGCGTCGAGCGTGTCGTCGGACTCGTCGGAGTCATTCGCGCCGTTGACGATCTTCCGCCTTTGGCTCCATCCGCCGCTTCCGACGATGCGGTTCCCGATCTCCGCCACGAAGTACGTCCCGTCCGATATGAGATGCGAGTCCACGGCGAGCAATCCGCTTCGGAGCGCGCCGTCGAGCGTCTCTTCTCCATAATCGCGGCTCTGAAGACCCCACACCGCCCGCTCGATGAGCCGTTCGAGCGCCGGGATGTCGCTCGGGATCGCACGCCGGATGCGAAGCCCCCCCGTCGCCTTCGACGCGACGGACTCGAAAATGGGTGTCGTGGTTCGGTTCATTTTTCTTCCTTTCCTCGTTCTTCACTTCGCGGACATGGCGAGGCGCGTCCCCGCCCGGACGGACGCCCTTTCTTCGACGACGGCGACGCCTCCGGGAGCGGGGACGAATCGAACACCTCGATGGTCAATCCGGCGCGCCGGATGGACGTGGCGTATCCCCCGGATTCGTTTCGCTTCTTTCCATATGGCGAAGCGGATTTCGTTCGGGAGGTCTTCCATGTAGTCGAGGCATCCGCACTCGGGGCAACGGAGCGCGCCCACAAAATCCGCGTCCATGACCGGTTCGAGGTTTTCAATCGCCTCCATCCGGCACCGGCATTCTTCTCTCATATCGCGCCTTTCGTCGGGCTCATTCGTCAATGGAAGTAAAGCCGTGGAAGGGGAAACGGGCATCGGGAAAAAGAGCGGTTGTTGTGCCGGGCTTTATGGGGAGAGATAATATAGGCCGAAAGTCTGAGGAGGCGAGCGTGCGGACAAAAGTCCTCATTACCGACGATCATGGCGTGGTCCGCCAGGGACTGCGGATGTTCCTCGACCTCGACCCGGAGATCGTCGTGGTAGGGGAGGCGGCGAACGGCGAGGAAGCGCTTCGCCTCGCGAAAGAGCTTTCGCCCGACGTGGTGCTCATGGACCTCGTCATGCCGATTATGGACGGCATCGCCGCCACCGAAGCCATAAAGGCCGAGTTCCCCGAGGTCGAGGTCATAGCCCTCACGAGCGTTTTGGAGGACGCCTCGGTCTCCGGCGCGGTGAAGGCCGGGGCGATGGGATACCTCCTCAAAAACAACACCGAGGCGGCGGAACTCTGCCAGGCGATAAAAGCCGCCGCGAACGGGCAGGTCCAGCTCGCCCCCGAGGCGGCGGCGCGTCTGATGCGCGAGGTTCGCTCCCCCGAGAAGCCCGAAGCCCTTACCGAGCGCGAGACCGAGGTGCTCAAGCTCATCGCCAGGGGAAAGGCGAACAAGCAGATATCGACCGAACTGTTCATCGCGGACAAGACGGTCAAGACCCACGTCTCGGCCATACTGATGAAGCTCGGGGTGTCGAGCCGCACCCAAGCCGCGCTTTACGCCGTCCGCTCCGGCCTGGTGAGCCTCGACGAGCTCGGCGAAGAGTCCTGGTAGCGAAATGTCCTCCACCCCGCTTCGCGTACTCCTCGTCGAAGACTCCGAAGACGACGCGCTGCTCCTCTTGCGAGAGCTGAAACGTGGAGGCTGCGAAACTCGTCACGAGCGGGTGGACACTCCGGAGGCGATGGAGGAAGCTCTCACACTCTACGATTGGGACATCATCATCTCGGATTACCGGATGCCGCGCTTCGACGCGCCGGGGGCTTTGGCGATGGCGCGGAGCATGGGTTTGGATGCGCCGTTCATCGTCGTCTCGGGGAAGGTCGGGGAGGAGGCGGCGGTGGAGGTCATGCGCGCCGGGGCGCACGACTGCGTGATGAAGGACAACCTCGTCCGGCTGTGTCTGGCGGTGGAGCGTAGCCTGGAGGAAGTGGAGGCGAGACGGGAGCGCGAGCGCGCCGAGGCGGATCTCCGGGAGAGTCGGGAGCGGTTCGAGTTGGCGGTTCGCGGCGCCGACGACGGGCTGTGGGACTGGGACTTGAGAACGAACACCGTCTACTATTCGCCGCGCTGGAAGAGCATCCTCGGCTACGAGGACCACGAGATAGAGCATCGCTTCGAGGAATGGGAGAAGCGCGTCCATCCCAACGACCGCGATAGGGCGATGAAGGCGGTGCGCGAGCATCTCGACGGTCTTTCTCCGCGCTACGAACTTGAGCATCGTCTGCTTCACAGGGACGGTTCGTACCGTTGGATCCGCGCTCGCGGCACTTCCGTGCGGGATGAGAACGGCAAAACCTGCCGCCTCGCCGGGGCGCACTGGGACGTGACCGAACGCAAGAAAGACGAAGAAGACCTCCGACGGCGGGCCGCCATCCTCGAAGCCGTGAGGTTCGCGGCGGAGCGTTTCCTCGGTGAAGCGGACGGCTGGGAAAGGGGCATCGAGGAGGCGCTGGAGAGGCTCGGCGAGGCTGCGGAGGTGAGCCGCGTCTACATCTTCGAGAACTTCGTCGGCGGGGACGGCGAACTTTTCGCGACCCAGCGTTACGAATGGGTGGCGACGGGCGTATCGGCCCAAATAGACAACCCGGTACTCAAAGCCCTCCCGTACCGGGCCGCCGGCTTCGGCCGGTGGGTGGAGACGCTAGGCCGGGGAGACCTCGTTCATGGTCGCGTGCGGGACCTCCCGGAGAGTGAGCAGCCCGAGCTTCGGGCCGAGGAGATCCTCTCCATAATCATAGTGCCGATCTTCGTCGAAGGGAACTGGTGGGGCTTCGTCGGCTTCGACGAATGCATGGCCGAGCGCGAGTGGTCGATGGCGGAGATAGACGCGCTGGGGGCGGCGGCGAGCACGCTGGGCGCTGCGCTGCGTCGGCAGGTCATGGAGGAGGAACTGCGGGAGGGCGAAGAACGCTACGGGGCCGTCGTCGAGCAGGCCACCGACGCCATCTTCCTCCTCGACGCCGAAACGAAACGCCTCGCCGAAGCCAACGCCGCCTTCCAGAAGATGTTCGGATACACAGCCGACGAAGTGCCGGAGACGACCGTGTACGACCTCGTGGCGCATCCGCGGGAGGACATCGACGCCACGATCCGGCGCACCCTGAAGGAGAGGCGGCGATTCGTGGGGGAGAGGAAGTACCGTCGCAAAGACGGCTCCCTCGTGGACGTGGAGGTGGGGGTGAGCGTCATCTTCCACGGCGGTCGGGAGCTTATATGCACGATCTGCCGCGACGTCACCGAGCGCAAAAGGAACGAAGAGAAAGTGCGGACCTCCGAAGCTGAACTGCGGGCGCTCTTCGAGGCGATGGACGACCCCATATTCGTGATCGACGGCGAGGGCCGCCACCTCGAAGTCGCCCCGACAAACGCCTCGGCTTTTTACAGACCGCCCGACGAAATAGTCGGCAGGACGCTGCATGAGATCTTCCCCGAAGAGCGGGCCGACGAGTTCCTCGGCCACGTCCGGCGCGCGCTGAAAACGCGGAAGAAAACGAACTTCGAGTACGGACTGGCAATGGATGGGGGACGGACGTGGTTCGAGGGAACAGTCTCGCCGATGCTGGATGACTCGGTCGTCTGGGTCGCCCGCGACATCACCGGGCGCAAGCGGGACGAGCAGTCGCTGCGCGAGAGCGAGGAGCGGTTCCGCGCGGCGTTCGACTCGGCGGCCATCGGGATGGGGATGGTGAGTCCGGAGGGGCGCTGGCTCAGGGTCAACCGCCCTTTGTGCGAGATCGTCGGCTACTCCGAGCCGGAGCTTCTGGAACTGACTTTTCAGGACATCACGCATCCCGACGACCTGGAGAAGGATCTCCGGTGGGTTGAGCGGGTGTTGCGGGGTGATATCCGGGCCTACCAGCTCGAGAAGCGATACATCCGCAAGGACGGGCGGATCGTCTGGATCCTTTTGAGCGTCGCGCTGGTGAGGGATGATAGAGACAACCCCCTGTATTTCATCTCCCAAATCCAGGACATCACCCAGAGCAAGCGCGCCGAGGAGGCGCTCAAGCAGAGCGAAGCGTTGTACCGAACCGTGATCGAACAGGCCACCGAGAACATTTTTCTGGTCGATGTCGAGACCCGGCGCATCGTCCAGTCGAACCCCGCCTTCCGAAAAGCCCTCGGCTACCCGGAGCAGGACCTCGAAGACATGACCCTCTACGACATCGTCGCCGCCGACCGGGAGAGCGTGGACGAGAACATCCGGCTCGTCCTGACGCGAAGGACTTCCTCCGTGGGCGAGAGGAAGTATCGTCGGAAGGACGGTTCTCTGGTCAGCGTGGAAGTCAGCGCGAGCATAATCCTCCTCGACGGGAGGGAGACTTTGTGCGCCGTGGCGCACGACGTCACCGAGCGGGCGCGGGCGCAGGAACTTCTGGAGGAGCGCGTGGCGACGCTTTCGCGCATAGCCGCGAGCCTCGCGCTGGACCCGAGGATGGAAAGCACTCTGGACGCCATGGCGCGGAGCGTCGTCCTCGCCAGCACGGCGGTGGCCTGTTCGGTGGCCCTGTTCGAGGAGGGCGCGGGACATTTGCGCCTGGAGGGTTCTCACGGTCTGCCGGACGGTTTCAGGGAAGGCATCGAAGCGGTCTGGCGGGACAGCCGCGCGAGGTCCGTCTGGCGGGATGGCCGCGAGAGATCCCCCACGATAGAGGCCGTCCGCTCGCGGCGGCGGGTCCTCGCCGAGAACATGCGTAGCCGCATGCTCTCCAACCCGCTCTACGAGCCCGTCCACGAGTCGCTGAAGGAGGCGTCGTGGGACACGGTTTTCATCGTTCCGCTGGTTTCGCGGGGACGCTCTCTCGGGGCGATCAACTTCGCCTACCTTCCGGGAGAGGAGCCGGGCGAGAACGAGCAGGTCTTTCTGGGGGCCGTCGCCGACCAGGCCGCCATCGCCGTGGAGAACGCCCGCCTCTACGAGCAAGCCCGCTCCATCGCCGCCCTCGAAGAGAGGCAGCGCCTCGCCCGCGAGTTGCACGACTCCGTCTCCCAGGCCCTCTACGGCATCGTGCTTGGAACCCGGACTGCCCGAACGCTCTTGGAGCGAAACCCGGAGAGGGTTGGCGACCCGCTCGACTACGTGCTCTCTCTGGCGCAGGCAGGTCTCGACGAAATGCGCGCGCTCATCTTCGAGTTGCGCCCGGAGTCTCTGGAGCAGGAGGGTGTGATCGCCGCCCTCCAAAAGCGGGCCGCGGTCCTCAAGACCCGCCACGATCTGGAGGTCGAGACCGTCCTGTGCGAGGAGCCGGACGTTTCCCTGGAGGTCAAAGAAACCGTCTACCGCATAGCTCAGGAAGCCCTCCACAACACCGTCAAGCATTCCCGCGCCGGGAGCGCGAGCATAAAGATGGACTGCGATCCGGAGCACATAACTCTCGAAGTCTCCGACGACGGCGTCGGCTTCGACACAGAAGGCGAGTTTCCCGGCCACCTCGGACTGCGCTCGATGCGCGAGCGAGTATCCCGTCTCGGAGGGGAGATGGAGATCACAAGCCGCCCCGGAGAGGGCGCGCGAGTCCGCGCGCGCATCCCGCTCTGATCCCCAAAAACCGTGGACCCGACGAGACTCGAACTCGTGGCCTCTGCCATGCGAAGGCAGCGCTCTCCCAACTGAGCTACGGGCCCAATAATCGCAAAGGGTAGCATATCCGGGAGGTCTTTAAAGCGAGGTCCGCGTTGAGAATGCACCGATCCTCGATACGATAAAGAGGATGCGTGATCCGCACGGAAAGGCGG
>JBOHBL010000258.1:0-1215 GCA_050698295.1 Rubrobacteraceae bacterium
GGCGAAGCGGCGCTTGAGCCGGGCGTGGAAGGGAGACGACGATGCGCTCTACGACGACCTATAGGCGAGGCCGCGTCGTCGTCGTCGAGGTCCCGTTCTCGGACCGGTCCGGGTCGAAGCGGCGGCCGGCACTCGACGTCAGTACGGTGGCCTTTCATCGAAAGCTTCGGGATGTGATTGTTTGCCCGATCAGCAGCCAGCCTCGGTACTACGAGAGGCCAGGCCTCGGTGACCATCCCTTGCAGCATTGGAACCTCGCCGGGCTCCGGTATCCCAGCACGGCTCGCATCTCGAACCTCGTCAGTGTGGAGAAGAGGATCATCAAGGGAAGCCTTGGAACTTTGCCCGCGGCGGACCTCAAACGGGTCGAGGAAGGATTGCGCGAGGCCTTCGGCCTTTAGCGGCCGAGGGCGGCCCGGCGATCTACTCCGTGAAGCCCCGTGCCGGAGACTGGTTCAGTGTGGTCCTCCGCGACGCGGCGGGCCCCACGCTCTACAGCAACGCGATCTTCGTCGGCCGCTAACCCCGCCCACGCCTTGCGCTCCTCGGGGTGAAGCTCGAGAAGATCTCGCCGGAGCAGGAAGCCTACGCGCGGAGCTGGCGATGAGCGCCCGGCGGGCGTCCGTCATCAAGGACCCCAAGCTCGCCCCGGAGGGTCAACGCAAGATCGCCTGGGTGGCCCAGCACGCCCCCGTCTTGAACGCCGTCTTCGAGAAGTATCTTTCCGACGGGACGCTCTCCGGCCTTCCGGTTGCCGTCTGCGTGCCGCTCGAGGCGAAGACGGCGTACCTCTCGCTCCTTCTCCATCGCGCCGGGGCGCTCATCGCTTTGGCCGGCACCGCGCCCGGCTATGTTCAGGACGACGTGGCCGCGGGGATCGCGGCGGAGGGAGTGACGGTGTTCTCTCTGGCGGATGGATCGCCCGAAGATTTCGAGGGATTCCTGACGAGCACCCTCGAGACCGATCCGGTCTTGCTCTTAGACGACCGCGCGGAGCTGACGCGCATCCTGCTCACCACGCGGCAGGATCGGCGGGGGAGTGTCTGGGGCGCGACCGAGCAGACGACCTCCGGCGTGAACAAGCTGCGCAACATGGAGCGGGAGGGACTTTTGACTTATCCGGTCATCGCCGGCAACGATGCGATGTGCAAGCACCTCTTCGACAACCGCTACGGCACCGGGCAGTCCGTCTTCACCGCGATGATGGCGTTGACC
>JBOHBL010000259.1:0-1503 GCA_050698295.1 Rubrobacteraceae bacterium
GAGCGAAGCGACCCGAGCGAGGCGACCATGATTTCTCTCGTTGGAGGCGGCCCCGGAGACCCCGGCCTCATCACTGTCAAAGGACTCCGGCGCATCGAGGAGGCCGACGCCATCGTCTACGACCGCCTCGCCCCGGAGTCGCTCCTCGAACGCGCGAGAGAGGACGCGCAACTCTTGTACGTGGGGAAGCGTCCCGGCGACCGATCCATGAAACAGGAGGAGATCAACGCGAAGCTCGTCGCCCTCGGACGCGCCGGAAAGTCGGTGGTGCGTCTCAAGGGGGGAGACCCGTACATCTTCGGTCGCGGCGGCGAGGAAACCCTCGCCCTCATCGAAGCCGGTGTTCCTTTCGAGGTCGTCCCCGGCGTGACGAGCGGGGTCGCGGCCCCGGCCTACGCCGGGATTCCCGTGACGCATCGCAACGTCTCGACGAGCGTCGCTTTCGTCACCGGTCACGAAGACCCGACGAAGGGTCGCTCCGACGTGGACTGGGAAAAAATAGCCGGCGGCGCGGACACGCTCGTTTTGTACATGGGCGTCGGAAGATTGAAAGAGATTTCGAGTTCGCTCGTCGCCGCCGGACGGAGTCCCGAGACTCCCGTAGCCGTGATCCGTTGGGGGACCACTCCCGAGCAGCGAACCGTGACGGGGACGCTCCACGACATCGCCGGACGCGTGGCGGAAGTGAACCTGCGACCGCCGGCGATCACGGTGGTCGGAGAGGTCGCCGCCCTCCGAAACTCCGGTCTCGACTGGTACGAGAGCAAGCCGCTTTTCGGCAAGCGTATCGTCGTGACTCGCTACCGCGCTCAAGCCGGAGAACTCTCGAAACGGCTCGAAAGCCTCGGTGCCGAAGCCGTCGAGTTCCCGACCATCGAGATAAATCCGCCGAAGGACTTTGGCCCGCTGGACGAGGCGATACGGGATCTCGACTCCTTCGACTGGCTCGTCTTCACGAGCGTCAACGGGGTGAAGGCTTTTCTCAAACGCCTCTCTCATCACGGCCTCGACCTGCGTTCCATCCCGAGAGAAGCGAAGATAGCCGCCATAGGACCTGCGACGGCTGAGGGGATCGAAGCCGCCGGACTCCGGGTGGACGTGGTGCCCAAAGAGCACCGCGCCGAAGCTTTGCTCGAAGAGGTCTCGGGCGGTTCTCTCGCCGGTAGGCGCGTCCTCGTGCCCCGCGCCAAAGTCGCCCGCGAAGTCCTCCCGGAGAAGCTCCGCGAGGCCGGGGCGGAGGTCGTCGTGCCGCCCGCCTACGAGTCCACGCCGTCATCGAAAGGGAAAGGCGCTCTCGCGAAGCGCCTTCGAGCCGGAGAAATAGACTGCGTGACTTTCACCGCCAGCTCGACCGTCGAGAATTTCGTAAAGGCTTTCGGGGAGGAGGCGGCGTCGCTTCTCGAAAGGACGAAAGTCGCCTGCATCGGGCCGATCACCGCCGACACCGCTCGCAAACACGGCGTCCGCGTGAACATCGAGGCTGAAGAGTACACGATACCCGGC
>JBOHBL010000260.1:0-2118 GCA_050698295.1 Rubrobacteraceae bacterium
TACGACCCGCTCGCCCAGAACCTCACCGAGAAGTTCGAGGGGCCGAGCGCGGCGTACCCGCTCGGTCAGGACGAACTCGGACGCGACATCCTCTCGCGCGTCATCTACGGCGCGAGGATATCGCTGACCGCCGGGCTCGCGGCGGTCGCCTTCGCCACCATAGTCGGCACGCTCGTCGGCGCGACCGCCGGATACGCCGGAAGGTGGATCGACTCCATATTGATGCGCCTCATGGACGTGCTTCTGGCTTTCCCGTCCATATTGCTTGCGATCGTGGTCGTCACCATCCTCGGCCAGGGACTCACCAACGCCATGCTCGCCGTCGGAATCGTCCTCATGCCCCAGATAGCTCGCGTTGTGCGCTCGTCGGTGATCACGGTCAGAGAAAGGGACTACGTCGAGGCCGAGAGAGCGCTGGGCGCTTCCCACACCCGCATCGTCTTCTCGGCGATACTGCCCAACAGCCTCGCGCCACTCATCGTGCAGTCCACCCTGGCGCTTGCGACCGCCATCCTCGACATCGCCGCGCTCTCGTTTCTCGGCCTCGGCGCGCAGCCGCCGACGCCCGAGTGGGGCGGGATGCTCACCGACGCCTTCCGAAGCGGCTTCGGCGTCTTCGTCGAAGGACAACACGCCATCCTCTTCCCCGGCATCGCGATAGCCCTGGCGGTGCTTTCGGTGAACTTCATCGGGGACGGTTTGAGAGACGCTCTAGATCCACGCAGAAAGCAGTGAATAGTGAGTGGAGAAATACCATTCACCACTCGCTACTCACCGCCTTTCGTAACCAAAGCGCGTTGTTCCGCCGCGCCTTGTCTGTATCATAACGGGGCATGAAGCAAGACCATTTCGGAGACTGGACCCGTGTGGAGCGGGCGGCGTGGAAGAGAGGACTGGCATCGCGCCGCAGGCGGCGGAGGCTGCTCGCGCTTGTGGGCTCCGCCCTGATACTGTTCGCCGTCGTTTTTTCTCTGGCGAGCCTGCGTTCCGGCGGAGCGGGAGACTTCTTGGCGGACGCTCCGAAAAACGAGACGCTTCGTCTGAGCGTCCCGAAGATGAAGCGCGTGAAGAACGTCCCCGTCTACACCGCCGCCTCCGACAACGACGCCGCGCTCGACTCGGGCGCGATCCACGTCCGGGGGACCGGCTTTCCCTGGGAGAACGAGGCGAATGTCTATATCGCCGGTCATCGTCTCGGATACCCGAACACCGGGAGCTTCCTCGTCTTCTACGACCTGCACGAACTCAACGACGGAGATAACGTCGTGCTGCGCGACGCCGATGGGCGCAAGTATCAATACAAAGTCTTCAACGAGGTCGTGGCGGAGCCGGATCAAACCTCCATGATCGAACCCGTCGCGGGCAAGAACATCGTTAGCCTTCAGGCGTGTACCCTTCCGAATTACTCGAAGCGGCTCATCATTCAGGCCGAACTCGTCGAAGTCCTCGAAGAACCGGCTCAGGCGAGCGCCGCCCGATAGCGGGATGCATGATCCAACACTCCGGGGCATCTATAGTAGACTGTATATCTGGAGATAGGAATATGGGGCGCGTACAGTCGCCCCGCCCGCGCTTTCCCGAGAACGGCTAACGTGGGTGGTCTGTGAATAAGGGGGAAGATAGTTGTTTGACTTCATAACGAGAACCAGGTGTCTGGCTTCGGCGACCTTGTTGGCGGTTGCGCTGCTGGTTGGGGCTTCCAGCGTGGGCGCCGCGCCGGATGAGCTAGCTTTCGTTGACCCGCTGCTCGAAGAGCGGCTATCCGAAGCCGGCGGTTCGGCGCAGGCCGTGGTGACCTTCGAGGGCGAGGGCGCTCCGGAGGAGACGCAGGTGGAGTTGTTGAACGAACTCGGCATAGATAGCGGCGTCACGTTCCGCTCTCTGCCGATAGCGGGCGTCCTGGCGAACGAGGAGCAGGTCCGCGAGCTTGCCGAAAGCCCGGAGGTCCGCTCGGTGTATCTCAACCGTGAGATCGAGTACGAAAACAAAGAGGCCACCGAGATCACGGGCGTCGATAGGGTGAGGACCGACGAGAACCTGACCCGCAACAACGGCGGAGACCCGATCTCCGGCGCCGGCGTCGGCGTGCTGGTCAACGATTCGGGCATAGACGGGACC
>JBOHBL010000261.1:0-3902 GCA_050698295.1 Rubrobacteraceae bacterium
ATGTACGCAGATGTCTTTCTCTCTCCCATCACCAAAATAGCGGCGAGGTTCAAAGCCAGAAACAATACCGCCCCGAACGAGATCAGGAATCGCCAGGGTTCCTGGTTGAGGACGTTCAGGAATTCCACTATTTATCCCACCCCCCGGAAACGGGGTCCATCAGACCCATGATCGGCATGATGTCCGGCAGGTAGTGCCCCGGCACGACCTCTTGAAGCAATTGCATGTTGCAGAAGCTCGGGTCGCGGTAGTGGACCCGGTACGGCGAGTCCGATCCGTCGGAGACGACGTGGACCGCGAACTCGCCACGTGGGCTTTCGACGCGACCGAATCCGTCGCCTTCGGCGGGCCTCAGACGGCGGCCCAAATCCGCCATGACTTCGCCTTCGGGCATCTTCTCGATGACCTGGCGGATGAGTTTGATGCTCTGATAGACCTCCCCGATCCTGACCCGGTAAGACGCGGCGACGTCGCCCCCGGTGTCGGTGATGACGTCGAAGTCGAGCTCGGGATAGACGCTGTACGGGTAGTCGCGCCGGATGTCGAAGTCCACGCCGGTGCCGCGCAAAGCCGGCCCCGTGACGCCGATGTCGAGCGCCTGCTCGGGCGTCATCCTCCCGACGTTCTCCGTGCGGGCGATGTAGATCTCGTTTCCCGTCACAAGCTCGACGATGTCGCGCTGGAAACGCACTTCGAGGCCGTCGAGGTATTCGAGGATTTCGTCGGTGATCCCCGGCGGCAGGTCCGCCTTCACCCCGCCGATGCGGAAGTAGTGGAACATCATCCTCGCGCCGGTTATAGCCTCGAAGAAGTTCTGTATCCGCTCGCGCTCGCGGAAACCATAGAGGATCGGGGTGAACGCCCCAAGCTCCAGCATGAGGAACCCGATCGAGGGTATGTGGCTCGCGAGCCGCATCAACTCGCTCATGAGAACGCGGATGTACTCGGCTCGCGGCGGTATCTCGGCTTCGAGCACGTCCTCCACCGCAAGCACGTAGCCGTGCTCGTTGTGGAGGTTGGCGAAGTAGTCGAGGCGATCCGTCAAAGGAATGACCGCCGGGTACATGCGGTTTTCGGCGATCTTCTCCTGACACCGGTGCAGATACCCCATCACGGGGTCGCACCTGACGACCGTCTCGCCGTCGAGTTCGAGGATGAGCCGGAGCAGACCGTGCATCGCGGGATGCTGCGGCCCCATGTTCATGTCCATCGTTTCGAGACCGAACTCGTCCCGGATGTCGGGCCTCGCGAGGCGGTCGCTCGCGGTGCCGCTCAGGGCGACGGTCTCGTTTTTGCGTTCTTCGCTGAGCATATCTCTAACGCAACCCTTCAAACGTTCGCTTGGTGCTGATGTCGAAGCTCTTGAGGAGCGGGTGGTGGTCGAAGTGGTCCTGCCACATGTAGGTCCTTCTCAAGTCGGGGTGTCCCCGAAACGCCACGCCGAACATGTCGTATGCTTCGCGCTCGTGCCAGTTCGCCGTCGGATAGACGCCGGTGACCGTCCCGATCACGGGCTCCTCACCCTCGATGACGGTTTTCACCCGAACGCGCCCGCCGCGCAGGTCGAGCAACTCGTAAGTCAGCTCGAAAGACCCTTCGCGGTCCACGACCGTGATGAACGAGAGATGCAGGATTCCGAGCTGCTCCCGCGCCGTCGCAAGCGCCTGCGGCACGCTCTCCGGCGCGACCACGACCCTCACGACGTTACCCTCGACCTCGCCCTCTTCGAGCCCGTGCCGGTTCCCGAGCCCTTCGAGGTAGCCTTTCAGACGCTCTTCGAGGTTCCCCTCCGGCAACGCGACGGCCATCTAAGCATTCTCCTTGCCGTCGGCGGAGTCGGCCTTGTCTTCGGCTTTCGATTTCTCGTCCTTCTCCTTCTCGGCGGCTTCGGCTTCTTTTCTCGCCTTTTCCTGCTCCTTGAGCTTCTTTCTGACTTCCTTCGGGATCCAGCCGACGTCCGTTTGGGCACCGGGGGGCATGCCTTTGCGTTCGAAGGTGTACGTCCTCTTCAAATACTTTATGCCCTCGAAGCGCGGGGCTTTGCCTTCGCTAATTTCCTGGTATTCCCGTTCCGGCAGGTATTCGCTGATGTTCCCGTCCTCGTCCACGAGGGCTGGGCGGGTGCGCTCGATGCCGACCTGCTGGTCGCGTTCGATCTTCTTTTGCAAAGTCATGATCCCGAAGATGAGAGCCTCGGGTCTCGGCGGACACCCCGGCACATAGACATCGACCGGAATCACCCGATCCGCGCCCATAAGGACGGAATATCCGTCCAAAAACGGCCCGCCGGAGATAGCGCAGGCGCCCATTGCGATGACCCATTTCGGGTCGGCCATCTGCTCATACAATCTCGTCATGCGCTCGGCCATCTTGGTGGAGACGGTGCCGGAGACGATCATGACGTCGGCCTGCCGAGGCGACCCCATGAACGGACTGCTCCCGAATCTTTCGAGGTCGTTGTGGGCCATGCCGGTGGACATCATCTCGATGGCGCAGCATGCGAGCCCGAATTGCAGGGGCCACAGAGAATTCTTCCTGGCCCAGTTGAAAGCCTTGTCGGTCGTTGTCGTAAGAATGTTCGGTTCGTTGAATTGTTGCATCACACCCATTTGAGGGCCCCCTTCTTCCAGGCGTAAACAAGCCCGACGCTCAGGATCAAAACGAAGATAACCATTTCCACGAATCCATACAGTCCCAACTCGGAATAAATGACCGCCCACGGAAAGAGGAAGGCGGCCTCGACGTCGAATATGAGGAAAAGCAACGCGAAAACATAGTACCTGACCGGAAAAGGCCGCCACGGGTCGGTGACGGTGGACTCGC
The DNA here is from genome assembly GCA_050698295.1 of Rubrobacteraceae bacterium. Lineage (GTDB taxonomy): Bacteria > Actinomycetota > Rubrobacteria > Rubrobacterales > Rubrobacteraceae > JACCWD01. The sequence continues at coordinate 2,824 of JBOHBL010000261.1, forward strand.
CGGTCTCGTAGGCTTGAGCCTTCGTGGTCGAGCGTCTGCTCGGGGAGATCAGACGCGCCAGGACCAGAACGGTAGCGACGAAACCGACGATCATCAGCATGAAGAGTCCGACGTAGAGATAGACCGCGCCATAACCCAAATCCTGCTGCAAAAGACCTAAGATCAAATCAGCCTTTCTGTCCCGGAATACTTACGCGCAATATACTCATATACACAACAACTTTCAAACCGCTACTAACAGTTGCAAGCGGTGATTAATGCGCTCTCTCGACGCCGCCGTTGCGACCGATGGTCTGGACGAACCGCACAACATCCGTCATTTCCTCCTTTCGCCGAGGGTCGGCGCGTCTTGTTGACGAAGGTTTTGCTAGACTAACCTTCGTTCGGGAAGGTTCTGAGGAGGAACGGTAGTGGCCTACGTTATAACCGAAGCCTGTATCGGCACCAAGAACACCGCTTGCGTGACGGCGTGTCCGGTTGACTGCATCTACGACGCCGACGACCAGTTCATCATCAACCCCGCGGAGTGCATAGATTGCTCGATGTGCATGCCCGAGTGTCCGGTCGAGGCCATCTATCCCGGCGACGAGGTCCCCGAGGACCAGCAGAGCTACGTCACGAAGGCCGCCGAGTTCGACTACTCGAGTACCGCGCCGGGACTCGAGATCAACTAGCCATGGCCGAGCTACGGAGGCGCAACCTCGAAGAAGTGAAGTCCTTGAGCGTCGAGGAGGCCGTGGAGATCATGCGCCAGGCCGGCGTCGTGGGGGCGGGAGGAGGCGGATTTCCGACGTACTTCAAGTACAAGAGACCCCAACCGCACCTGATCGTCAACGCCACCGAGAGCGAACCCGGCTACTGGGGAGACAAGCTGCTGCACAGGGAGTACGTCGAGGAGTTTCTCCGGACTTTCGAGGCCATGAAAGCCATTTTCGGGTTCGAGGAGATCTCGCTGGGCGTGCACGAGAAGGACCGGGAGTGGTTCGCCGACTACGCGGAGCACGCAGGCGACGGCGTCTACGACATACGCTACGTGCCGAACACGTACGCCCTGGGCGAGGAGAAGACCCTCATCAAGC
>JBOHBL010000262.1:0-2406 GCA_050698295.1 Rubrobacteraceae bacterium
GCCGAGATGATGTCCGATATCTCCTCTCGCGAGCGCCGCAACGGGATCTCTTCCTCCCCGGAGACCATCCGCCGCACCGCCTCTCTCGATTCCTCCAGCTTCTCGCGCCTCACGTCAATGGTCGTCACGCGAAGGTCGAGTCGCTCGCGCTCTCCCTCGTTTTCGAGGTATCCGGGAAAGAACTCGCAAAGGTGCCGATCCCCCGCCGCAGGCAAATATCCGTAAAGCCGACACAACTCGGTTCGGAAACCCCACGTGTTTATGAAGGGGTCGGGGTCGTCTCCGGTTCGTTCCGTGGCAATGTCTCGGGCTTCGCCGCTCGAGATCCTTCGGAAAGCCTCTTCGGTGACGTCGCGTCCATGCGCGAAGACCTCCGTGATCCAGATAAAGTGGTTCACCCCGGCGACCCGGACACCGAGAGCCTCCTCTGGAACGTCGAACATCGTCGAGAGCATCCCGAGGGTCGAAAAGAGTTCGTGGCAGAGGCCGACGCAGCGTATGGAGGTCGCTTTATTCACCGCTCGGGAAAGGGTGGTCATCGGGTTCGTAAGGTTGAGCATCACCGCGTCCGGGCAGTATTTCTCCATCGCGCGGGCGATATCCACCACGACGGGGATGTTCCGAAGGGCGCGGAAGAGTCCCCCCGGCCCGACCGTGTCTCCCACCGTCTGGATGACGCCGTATCGCTCGGGGATTTCGAGGTCTTCGGACATCGCCTCCAGCCCGCCGGTCGAGATGCAAAGAACGACGAAGTCCGCTCCCCGGAGAGCCTCTTCGAGGTCTTCGGTTTTTTCGAGGGTGAGGTTCGCTCCGGCGAGGTCCGTCATCTTTTCGCCCCATGCGTGGAGATCGTCGAGGGCTTCGGGGTTTATGTCGTGGAGGGTGAGGGGGCTTCCTTGCAAGGCGTCGTTGAGGGCGACGTCTTTTATGATCTTCGGTCCCCACTGGTAGCTTCCTCCGCCTATGACGGCGATTTTGGGTTTTCCGCGAGCGTTCAATGATCCTCCTCCGGTTGAAATCTCCGATTTGCGCTGACCCATCTCGATCACTTCAACCCTGTGGTCGAGATGCCTTCGACTATGAATTTCTGGAAGGTCAGGAAGAAGACGAAGGTGGGGATCAGGGAGAGCGTCGCCATGGCGAACATCGGTCCCCATGACGACTCGCCGCTCGAGTCGAGGAACGCCCGGAGCGCCAGCGGGACCGTATAGTTGGTCACGTCGTTGAGGTAGATGATCTGGCTGAAGAAGTCGTCCCAGGTCCATATGAAGGTGAAGATCGAGGTCGTGACCAAAGCCGGAACCAACAGCGGCAGTATGATGCGCCAGTACACCTGTACCGGGCCGCAGCCGTCCACTTTGGCCGCGTCGTCCAGTTCGCGGGGCAGGCTGCGGATGAACTGCACCATGAGGAAGATGAAGAAAGCGTCCACCGCGAGGAACTTCGGCACGATCAAAGGCAGGAACGTGTTGACCCAGCCGATGTTCAAAAACAGTACGTACTGCGGCACCAAAAGGACGTGGATGGGGAGCATGATGGACACGAGCATCAAAGCGAACCAGATCGGCTTGTATCTGAATTCCAGTCGGGCGAACGCATAGGCGGCCATCGAACACGCCACCACGTTCCCGACGACGGCCCCTATGGAGACGATGAACGAGTTCATAAAGAACCTGCCGAAGGAGGGGCCGAGACCGAACCAGCCTTCGGTGTAGTTTTGAACCACGAACTCCTCCGGCCACAAGCCCGGATTGCCGAAGATCTCATCGGCGGGCTTGAACGAACTGCTCAACATCCATAGCAGCGGATAGAGCATCACGACCGCTCCGGCTATGATGAGAGCGTGTATTCCCAGCCTTCGCAGAGAAGATCTTCCGAGCGGCGCGTCCACGGTATTCCTCATCTTCCTTCTCCCTGATCTTCGTAATGCACCCAGTATTTCGAGGTCGCGAACGCCAGCGCCGTGAACGCGGCGGTGATGATGAGGAGTATCCACGCCATCGCCGAGGCGTAGCCCATCCTGAAGTTGGCGAAGCCCTCCTGGTAGAGATACAGCGTGTAGAAAAGGGTGGCGTCCGCCGGGCCTCCGGTGCCGCCGCTCACTATGAAAGCCTGGGTAAAGGCCTTGAACGCAGTGATCATCTGGAGGACGAGGTTGAAGAAGATCAACGGCGTCAAAAGCGGAACCGTGATCTTGAAGAACCGATCCAGCGTCCTCGCCCCGTCCACCGCGGCGGCGTCATAGAGTTCCTGCGGTATCTGCTTCAGACCCGCGAGGAAGATGACCATCGGGGAGCCGAACTGCCACACGTGCAAAATGATGAGCGTATAGAGGGCGTAATCCGGGGTCGAAACCCAACTCGGCCCGTCTATGCCGAAGAAACCCAGAATTTGGTTGACGAGTCC
>JBOHBL010000263.1:0-1806 GCA_050698295.1 Rubrobacteraceae bacterium
CTCCGGAGGCGAGGAGGACGCTTCCGTAGTGGGCGCGGCAGGTGGCGTTGAGGTACGGGCAGCCGTATCGCTCGACGAAGCGATCCGTCGCCCGCACCCACTGCGCGACCCGCTGGAAGTCGGCGCACCGGTCGCACGAGCGGAGCATCAGGCAACTCGTGAAGACAACGGTGTCGAGCATCTCTCCCTCTCCGGCGAGCGCGCCGGCCATCGCCTCGTCCATCAGCGGGATCCCCTCGGAGATCCTGCCCTGCTCGACGAGGGCGAGGCCGGTCTGGCTCAGCGCGCACAACTCGAGGTCGCGGTCGCCGGTCTCGGCGGCAATCCGCAGCGCCTGTCGCGTCCACGCCTCGATCCTGTCCGGTCCGGCTCCCCCGCACGCCCTGACGAGCAGCGCCCACCCCCGCAACGGCTCGAGGTCGCACTCGTCAACCAGCCGCTCGGCGCGGGCCGCCCATCCGCCAGCGGCGGCGTAGTTGCCGAGGTTCGCCTGGTACAAGAGGGCGAGCTGGACGGCGGAGAGGAACGCCTGAACCGGGTCGGGTCGGCGGCGGAACGCGGCGTACGCCCGCTCCAGACAACGCGCCGACTCCCGGATATCGCCCAGCCACCACAGCGCGTCTCCCAGCCCGTACAAAGCTTCGGCCGACTCGTCCTCACCGAGAACCCCCTCGAACGCGGAGCGAGCCTCCTCCCATGCCCCCCGCGACAGCGCCTCCCGCCCCGCTTCGAGAGCGGCAGCGGACGGGGCGGTTTGCGCGGGACGCAACTCCACGACACGCTCCTCGTCCTCTCGTTTCTTCCGTGGAGATGATTCCTGAACCATGACTGGACTCTCTTGGTCGATGGAGTTCTGCCGGAATGCTACTCTTTTGGCAAGCCAGAGGCAAGGGCGACGAGCGTTATGGAGAGGAGGGATCGGGCATGTTATTATCCGGCGACCATGCGAGAGTCCGGGCCTGGCGGGAGAGCGAGGCTCGCGGGAGGTCGCTGGCGAGGGGGACGAAGTCCCTCTGAATCCGTTCCGTCACCCACGAGAGGAGAGCCCATGATAACGAGCGAGAATTTGCGGGAGCGCGCCGAGTTCAAGCCGGGAGATACGGTTCGCGTCCAGTATCGCGTCACCGAAGGCAACCGCGAACGCCTCCAGGCTTTCGAAGGACTCTGTATCTCAAGAAAGGGAAGCGGCATCCACGAGACCTTCACGGTCAGAAAAAACTCCTTCGGTGTGGACGTCGAGAGGATCTTCCCTCTCCACTCGCCGAAGATAGCGGATATCGAGGTCGTCACCCGCGGCGCGGTGCGCCGGGCGAAGCTCTACTACATCCGCGAGAAGGTCGGCAAGCGGGCCAGGGTCAAGCGGGCGAAGTAGAAAGACCGGGAGTGGGGAGTCGGGAGTCGGGAAAAACCACTACTCGCTATTCACCACTCACTACTCACCGTCTTTACACTTTCGATGCGGCGTGGGTACTCGAACAAAAAGGGCCGCTCGCCGGGGCCGACGAGGCGGGGCGGGGAGCCCTCGCGGGTCCGATCTTCGCCGCCGCCGTCGTTCTCGGGGAGGAGGCTCTGGAGGGGATCGGGGACTCGAAGACCTTGAGCGCGACGGTTCGCGAACGTGTGTTCCCGAAGATACTTTCTCGCGCCGAAGCGGTTTCGGTGGCTTCTTTTCCGGCGTGGTGGATCGACGAGTACGGGGTCGGCCTTGCCAACCGGGAGGCTCTGAGCCGGGCTCTGGGGCTTCTGGAGGACCGGGCCGGATGCCTTCTGGCCGACGGGAACCTGAAGCTTGGTGAGCATATCGAC
>JBOHBL010000264.1:0-1200 GCA_050698295.1 Rubrobacteraceae bacterium
GGTTATTTCCGCGAGCAATTCGTTGTCCACCTTCGAGCGCGTCCAGTGGGTCATCATCACACCGGCGGCGAGCTTTGCGAGCTTCCCCGCCATCCCGACGAAAAACCCCCGCCGGAGGCCGTTCTTCACAGCGCGCCGGATCGCCTGCCCGGTGAAGTCCCCCACCTCGATAAAGCACACTTCTTCGAGGTCCGGCAAAAGACGCATCGCCGCCTTCTCCGTCAGCCCGCCGGTGGAGAGGACGAAGGTGTCGATTTCCTGCGCCGCCATCACGTCAATCGCCTGCACGACGCTCGCGGCCCACGCCGCGGTCGAGAACGGGCGGACGATGCCGGTCGTTCCGAGGATGGAGATGCCGCCCATGATGCCGAGGCGGGCGTTCGTCGTCTTCGCGGCCATCTCCTCGCCGCCAGGGACGCTTATCTCCACGCGCGCGCCCCGCTCCTCCACGTCCACGACCTCCGCCAGCGTGTACGAGATCATGCGCCGCGGGGTGCCGTTTATCGCGGGATCTCCGACCGGAAGCCCGAGCCCCGGCTTCGTCACCGTCCCGACGCCGGGGCCGTTCGCGAACTCCACCCCCGGCTCGTCTTTCCACGAAACCCTCACCGTGAGATGCGCCCCGTGCGTCACGTCCGGGTCGTCGCCGGCGTCCTTTATTACGACCGCCTCGGCCCATCCCTCGCGGAGCGAAACCTCGCACCTCTCGACCTCGAAGGGGACGATCCGTTTCTTCTTTCCCGGAAGCGTGATCTCCACCCGCCCCACCCTCTCGCCGCTCACGAGCGCCTTCGCGGCGGCCTTCGCGGCGGCGGTGGCGCACGCCCCGGTCGTCCACCCGGTGCGCAGCTTCTCCCCCTTCACGCGGGCCATGCTCGGGGGCATCGAAGGCTCGTGTGGACGGGGCGGGATCATGGCGAATCCGGGTGGATGGTTCGGTACTCGGCGGGTTCGGGAGTCGGGAGGTCGCATCGCTTCGCTCGCTTCGGGAGTCGGGAGTCGGGAAAGGCGAGTATGATTGTCGGAGAGCGATGGAGTGGATTCGGTGTCATTTCGTCCTCACCTCGTCCGTGAGGTCGGAGATGGAGGCGTCGGAGCCTCTTCGGAACATATGGGAGAACGACGGGTCGTAGAGATGGGAGCGCGTCCCGTGCGAGTCGAGACCGGGGCCGACGAGGATCATGGCCTGCCGGTTTATGC
>JBOHBL010000265.1:0-11657 GCA_050698295.1 Rubrobacteraceae bacterium
AACGGCGTCTCCGTCCACGGTGGTGTGGACGGGCTGTATCGCGCGGGCAAGTCCGTCATGAGCCATCTGGGCGACTTTGGTGACCTCCGTCTTGGCGAGGCGGGCGTTCGTCGCGACGACGCAGAGCGTGGTGTTCCGTCCCCAGCGGAGCCTCGTCGCGGCTTCCGGCAAAAGCTCCACCGTGTCGCCCGGAGAACCGTCGTCGAGACGCGGACCGGCGAGCAGGTTTCCGGTCGCGGGCTCTCTGACGTCGCCGAAGGCGTTGACGGCGGCTATGGCGCCGACGATTATTCCGCCTTCGAGGTGGAAGGCCGCGCTGCCGACGCCGCCCTTCATCGCCCGCTGCATGCCCAGAACTTTTCCGACTGTCGCGCCGGTCCCGGCGCCGGCGTTCCCCTGCTCGAACGGACCACTCTTCGCGTTCGCGGCGGCCTCGTAGCCCATTCGGGGGTCGGGCCGGATGTTCGGGTCTCCGAGCATAAGGTCGAAGAGGACGGCGGCCGAGACAAGGGGGATTTTGACCACGCCGACATCGAGGCCGACCCCCTTTTCTTCGAGGAACCGTACGACTCCATCGGCGGCGGCGAGCCCGAAGGCGCTGCCTCCGGTGAGAAGTATTGCGTCGGTGTGGCGGACGCTGGCGGTCGGGGCCAGGCGGGCGGTCTCGCGGGTACCGGGGGAGGAGCCCCGCACGTCGGCCCCGACTATGGCGGGACGCTCGAAGAGGATCGCCGTGCATCCGGTGAGGCTCTCTCTGTCGTCGGCGTGTCCGACGAGGACGCCGGGCACGTCGCAGAGGTTGTCGAAGCGCGCTTCTACGAGTCGTCTCCGGCGGGAGGTTCGTCCTCCTCGGGGTCGGCGGGGACGATGTCCGGGTTTTCGCGGGCGAGGCTCGCGAGCGGGACGAGTTCGGTCTCCGAGCGTTGCGGCCCGAACTTCACGAAGACCGAGTCTTTGACCATCGAGTAGTCCACGACCTTGCCTTCGCGCTCTCCGAGGGTCACGCTCGTGTTCTTGAACGGCGCGCGCTCCTTGAATTCCTTATACGTGTCGTGCTCGTAGCGCATGCAGCACTTTACCTCGCCGCAACAACCCATGATCTTCTCGTTCGGCGTGACGCCCTGCTGCCTCGCGAGCCGCACGTTCACCGGTCCGAGGCTCCTCGCCCCGCTCCACGTCGCGCAGCACAGCGGGAGCCCGCACGTATCACACCCGCCCGCATCCCCCGAACGCTCGATAAACGTGAAGCGGGCGAGCTTCACCCGCGCATCATACGCTCGCTCCAGCCCCTCGATGACCGGAGAGAGGTTCAGTTCTTTCTCCGACTCGTACTTGACCTCGATAAAGGAACCGTCCAGCGAGACGTCGCAGCCGATGAACTGGACCTTTTCGATGCGGTGGTCGCGGGCGAGTTTCTGCGCCTCCATCCTGATCTCGCGGGCGAACTCCCGATGTTCATCGTCCTCCCTCAGATCCTCGTCGGTCACGACGCGCAGGATGTCATACGGCTGCGTGTAGGCTTCGCGGCGGCGCGGGGTGAGGGCCACGCGCCCGATGAACTCTCCAACCTCGGTGTCCACGACGACCCTGTACCCGACGCGCAGGTCGAGGTCGCGGGCGTAGCAGAGCCTCGGCGTGCTCCAGCCGGGGATGCGGATGTCTACCAGCCGCGGGAGAGAACGCGAATCGATTGCCGTATCCGGGATAAAGTCACCTCCAGCGTCGCTTCCGGGGAGACATTATACGCAAGCCCGCTCCTCGCCGTCTCCATCAATGAAGCGGCTTCGGCCCAATTCGCGCCGGGATGACGTTCGACGACCGCTGTGATCTCCTCGATCCTGTCCAAGTTCGCCGCGAGGTCGGGGGCTCCCGCCGATATCACCGCCGCGTCCCGGTACAGCAAAGCCAGAAGCTCCACCGCCTCCCGGAAAGCCCCGTCCCGCGCCGCTCTCCCCGCCCGCTTCGCGCCGTCTTTAGCTCTGCGATCCGGCTCCTCCAGAGAGTCCAGCATCTCCTTCTCGCGCGCCTCCCCGAGCGCCTCGGCGCGACCGACGATCTCCCCGACTACCCGATGCCGCTCCTCGAAGTCGTCTTCGATGGCGAAAGCCGTCCGAAAAACAACCTCTCGCAACTCTTTGAGCCCGGCGTCTTCGGCGTAGCGAAGCGAGAGACCAACGCTCCCGCGCCCGAGGGCGGCGGCGAGTTCCGGCTCCTCCGCGCCCCGTCCTTTCAAGAACTCCACGACCTCCGCCCGCGAGACGGGATCAAAGCGCACCGCCCGCGCGCGGGAGGAAATCGTCGGCAAAACCCCCTCGCGGGCGTTCGCGAGAAGGACGAAAACGGTATCTCCTTCGGGTTCTTCGAGGGTTTTCAAGAGCGCGTTCGCGGCCTGGACGTTCAGGGAATCGGCCTCGAGTATGATCACCCGCCTCGCCCCCTCGAACGGACGGCTCGAAGCCAGACGCACGACCTCCCGAATCTGCGAAATCGTCGTGAACGCTCCCTCCGGCAAGATTTCGGACAGGTCGGGATGGAGTCCTCGCCGCGCCCGCTGTTCGGCTACCTCGTCACCCCTGGCCACGAGCGCGGCCCCGAAACGCCGGGCCACGGTTCGCTTCCCGACGCCCGAAGGCCCGTGGAAAAGATATGCGTGAGAGACTTCTCCGGTCTCCAGAGCCCTGTCCAGGGACTTCAGCGCCGCCTCGTTGCCGACGATGCCCTCGAAAGCGCCGGCCAACGATCTACCCGCGTCCGCCACCGTTTCTTTCCGGTCCCTCGCTCATCTCTCTCCTTGAGTATACCGACGTTCTTCGAGGAACCCACGCGCGATCTTTGCCAGCTCCTCCGGCGACAGCGAGGCGTCGAGGACTTCGATGCGATCCGGCTCGCGGCACGCAAGCTCCTCGAAACCACCCTCGACCCTGTTCATAAACTCCTCCCCGACGCTCTCCAGCCGGTCGAGGCAGCCCCGGTCGCGCGCCCTCCGCTCGCGCTCCTCCGGATTGAGCTTCAAATAGAAAGTCCTCTCCGGCATCGCGACTTCGACGGCGCGGGCGTTCAAAGCGCGAACGGCTTCGAGACCCAGACCCCGTCCGACGCCCTGATAAGCGAGGCTCGAATCGAGGTATCGCTCGCAGATCACGTTCTCCCCGCGTTCGAGACGAGGCGCTATCTCCTGACGCGCATGGTCGACTCTCGCCGCCGCGTACAGGCACGCTTCGGTCCAGTCGTCCATCTCTATTTCCGGGTCGAGGAGTATTTCACGTATCTTCTCCGCCGCCGGAGTGCCTCCCGGTTCGCGGGTGAAGTGGGTCGGAGGCCGTGAGCCTTCGAGCATCTCCTTCAGAATTTCCACGAGCGTGGATTTGCCCGAAAAGTCGAGACCCTCGATGGTTATGAAGGTCCCCCGCGGAGACACTCCTCAGGCGGCCACGCGGCGCAGCGCGTGGTGTTCGGCGGCAAAGACGTGGGCCTCAAAGAGGCTACGGTGTTCGCGCCCGACCGCGCGCATCGCCTCGGCGTGCCACTGCACTCCGAAGAACCAGCCCTCGGAGAAGTCCATGGACTCAACGGCCTCGATGACGCCGTCGGCGGAGCGAGCGGAGACGAAGAGCCCGTCGGCGAGGTTCTTTATCGCCTGGTGGTGGTAGGAATTGACCTCGATGAGGTCCCGGCCGACGACCTCGGAGAGCCACGAGCCTTCGCTCAACTCTATCTCGTGGGAGGGCTGGCGTTTGATCGTCTTCTGGCGATGCCCGAGAGCGTTGCCGCCGAGCTGTGCGGGAATGTCCTGGTAGAGGGTCCCGCCGAGGACGACGTTCAGTAGCTGCATCCCCCGGCAGATGCCGAAGATCGGGAGTCCGCGCCGCAGAGCGGCCTCCGCAAGCGCCATCTCGAACTCGTCGCGCTCAGGGATGGTCACCCCTATCATCTCCGGCTGCGGTTCTTCCCCATAGTACCCCGGATCGATGTCGCTGCCGCCGGTCAGGAGCAATCCATCCAGGGAAGCGACGAGGGATTCGACGTGCCTCGCTCCGGCGACCGGCGGCAGCACGAGCGGGACGCCTCCGGCCAGCGCGACACCCTCGACGTAATCGAGGTCCGCCCGGATGTACTCCCCGAGCGGCCTGGGAGCCTCGCCCGTGGCAGGGGCGTCCCCGTCTTCCTTCAACGTCGCGGTTACTCCAATGACCGGGACCAAATTACTCAACCTCGTCAATCCCTCTAGCTCTCTTCGACTCCAACTTAACAATAAATACGAGCTTACGCATCACTCAAACTACGTATTTTTTAATAAAAACCAACCACGGGGCGAAAGAATAGCAGAGTCTGTGCGGATTGCACAAAGAAATACAGGGAGTAGGGAGCCGCTCGCTGACGCTCGCTTGGGGAGTGGGGAGTAGGGAAAAGACGAGAGATCGAATAGGCAGCGCCGAAGTCTCCACTCGAATTCAGCGAAAGCCTCTTGGGCGGGAAGGCGGGGGGTCGTAGAAGAGGCGGTCGAGAACGACACTACTCCCCATTCCCTACTCCCTGTATTTCTAGCTTGCGGATTTCTCCAGTTGCTGCTCGCTCTGCTCGTCGGACTGCTTTGCGGCCTGTTTCGCTGCCTCGGCGGCTTTGCGTTGCTCGACCTGCTTCGGGCAGTCCATGTCGATGCAGGTTACCCAGGGCCTGCGGCCTCCGAGGACTTTTATCTCCGGCGTCCCGCACTCCTCGCAGGTGGTGCCCATCGGCAGGATGGTTCCTTTTTGCGGCAGCGGGTAGGTGGTCTTGCAGTCGGGGTAGCCCTCGCAGCCGGCGAAGCGTTTGCGGCTCTTGCGGTTGCGGCGGACGATGAGGTTCCTGCCGCAGTTCGGGCACGGGCCGAGCGTCTCGTCGGCCCGGATGCCCTTCCACACGATGTCGGAGAACGCCTCCTCGGAGCTTTCGAGGTGCTTGTAGACCTGCCGGAGCAACTCGCGCGATTCGTCCACCACCGAGGACTTGTCGGTCTTGCCCTCCGAGATGTCATCCATGCTCTGTTCGAGCTTCGCCGTCATCTCGTGGGAGGCGATCTCGGAGGCGAAGTCCTTGAGCGCCTGCGCGACGCCCATTCCCTTTTCGGTTGGGACCACGGGGTCGTTGTGGACGTAGCCGCGGTCGTAGAGGTTCTGGATGATGTTCGGGCGCGTGGCTTTGGTGCCGAGTCCCAGCTCCTCCATGACGTTTATAAGACGGCCCTGTCCGTAACGCCCCGGCGGCTGGGTCTCCTTGCCGAAGACCTCCGCGTTCACGACGCGGACTTCTTCACCCTCTTCGAGGTTGGGGATCTCCTCGTCGGCGCGGCGGCTGTAGGGGTAGACTCCGAGCCAGCCTTCCTCGGTGACGACCGTGCCGCCCGTCGTGAGCGTCTCGCCGCCGGAGTCGAACTGGAGTGTCGTGCGAAGAGACTTCGACGGAGCCGAGAGCGTCGCCAGGAAACGCCGGACTACCAACTGGTAGATCTTCCACCGGTCGTCGCGCAAAGCCCGCTTCGAGACGTACCCGGTAGGGTAGATCGGGGGGTGGTCCGTCGTCTGCTTCTTCCCCCGCGTGGGCTTGAGTTTTTTCTGGTCGAGGAGCTTTTCGGCGCCCTTCCCGACGCCCTCGACGCCCTTGAGGAAAGTCAGTACCTCCCGCAGGTCGAGCGACGGCGGATAGACGGTGTTGTCCGTCCTCGGATAAGAGATGTAGCCGTCGGTGTAGAGGTCTTCGGCGAGGCGGGAGGCTCTCGAAGGGCTGATCCCGAGGTTCGCCGCCGCCGTCAAAAAGCTCGTCGTGTTGAACGGCGCGGGCGGCTGGCGGGTCGCGGACTTCTGCTCGACCTCGGTGACGAGTGCTGTGTCGGCGAGATTATGGAGGGCCTCTCTCGCCCTCGCTTCCTCTTTGAAGCGGCTCGTCCTGTGCTGGACGGTGAACGGGTCGCCGCCGTTTTCGAGCGTCGCTTCGAGTTCCCAGTACGGCTCCGGAACGAAGGCGCGTCGTTCCAGCTCGCGCTCGGCTATGAGGACGAGCGTCGGACTCTGTACCCGTCCGACCGAGAGGAACGCGGGTCCATAGCGTTTCGTCGCCCTCGACACCCATCGCGTAAGCGTGGCGCCCCAGATCAAATCTATGTCCTGACGCGCTTCGCCGGCATCGGCGAGTTCTTTGGAGACCTCGACCAGTTCGTCGAAGGCGCGGGTGACCTCGCCCTTCGTCAGGGCGGAGAAACGGGCACGCTGGACGTGATCCACGAGTTCCGGGTTCGCGTCGAAGACGAGGGAGAGGGCCTCCACCCCGATCAACTCCCCTTCGCGGTCGAAGTCGGTGGCGATGATGACGCTCTCGGCCTTTTTCGATAGGGACTTGACGGCGTTGGCGACGCCTTTCTCGGAGACGGGCTTGATTATCTCGGCGTCTATGAGGCTCGACGGCTCTATTTTCTGCCAGTTGGAGTACTCCTCCGGGTACTCGGGGTTGAGGATGTGGCCCTTGAGACCGATGGACATGGTCTCCTCATCCTGCCAGGTGAAGGTGTGGTGGGGCACGCTGCGGTGCTTGCCCTCTTTCACCTCGCCTTCGGCGAGGAACTGGGCGATTTTCTTGGCCGTGTTTGCTTTCTCAGAAATAATAAGTCGCATATTGGACTCCGTTTATAGCACAGTGTCACTCGGATGTTTCCTCTAACGCGAGCCGCAGTCTATCAGAGCAACGCCGTTCTCAACGTTCCTGTTCGGCGGGATCGACCGGCCCCGCATTTCCTATTATATACCGGACCACAAGGAGGCCAACTATCCCCACGAGGGCCGCGAACCACAGCGTCGCCAGCCGGATCACAAACGTCAAAGCAACGGATATCCCTCCGGCCAGCCCCGCCACAGAGACGAACATCCCGGCCAGAGAACCTTCGGCCACCCCGATGCCGCCCGGCGTGAAAAAGAGCGCGCCCGCCAGCGAACTCACCGCGAAGATGAACACCACGACCAGAAAAGGCCTCTCCGCCCCCATCCCGACCGCGCACAGGTAAACCGCCACGCATTCGAGGCCCCACGAGAGAAAAGAAACGACCGTCCCGACGACGAGGGGCCTCGTGGACAAGAGCTCGTTCGAGGAGGCGTGGAAGTCGTGGACGCGCGGCGCGAGGCGGTTGAGGAGCGGGAGCTTCGAGAGGATTCGTTCGACGAGCAGAGAGAGCCGTTTCGAGCGAAGCGCGGCGATGGCGAGTATCGTCGCGAGGATGAACAGGACGAGGACTCCGAGTCCGAAGCTGAAAGCCAGCGCGCCGATGAGACCCCACAGGACCATCCCGGTTGCGTCGGTGGCGCGTTCGGCGACGATGGCGGGGGCGGTGCGGGCGATGGGCGCGCCGTTCACCCGGCGGACGAAGACGCTTTTGAGGACCTCGCCCAGTTTGCCCGGTGAGATCGCCATCGAGAGCCCGGCGGCGAAGATCGCCGCGTTCGTCCCGAGCGGGACGGAGACTTTCAGTAGACGCAAATAATAGAGCCAGCGGAGGAAGCGTCCGGCGTAGGAGAGAAGGACGAGGCCGAGGATGGCGGGGATCAGGGCGTACTCGAAATTCGCGGCGGCGGCGCGGAGGTTGTCGAGGCCGGCGACGAGACTCAAGATCAAGTACACGGCGACGCCGAGGCCGAGGGCTGTGATCAGGTTTCGCCAGATACCGCTCATCAGACGACGTAGATCACAACCATCGCCACGGCGATCCAGAACAGGAGCGTGATTTGCAGCGGGCGGTCTCTCAACAACAGCGTGTCCGGGTTGTCGCCGCCGTCGCGGTGGACGAGGAGCATGTAGCGCAGGACGCCGTAGATCACGAACGGTATCGTCGCCATCATGTAGTCGTTCTCGGCGCCGAAGAAAGTGTAGATGGTGTAGGCGATGATGGTCGCCGAGAGCATGATGTTCATCATCTCATCGAGCAACGGCACCGAATACTCGCTCAGGTTCCGCCGATGCACCGCCGCCCCGTCCCCCAGAGAAGCCAGCTCGTGGCGCCGCTTCGAGAAACCGAGAAACAAGGTAAGAAGCCCCGTGCAGACGATCAGCCACGGAGAAATCGGGCTCGCCACGGCGGCGACCCCGGCCATCGCCCGGATCACGAACCCGGTGGAGATGCACATCACGTCGAGTATCGCCATGTGCTTGAGCGCCATCGTATAGACGGTCTGAAGCGCGAGATAAGCGAGCCCCGCCACGCCGACGTATGGAGTGATCGCGAAGCAAACCGCGAGCCCGGCTGCGGCGAGAAAAGCTGAGAAGACGATGGCGGCCCGAGCGGAGACGACGCCGCTCGCGACGGGTCTCCCGCCCTTGATCGGGTGCTTTCTGTCCTCGTCCACGTCGAGCACGTCGTTAAAAGCGTACACGGAACTCGAGAGCGCGCAAAAAGCGGCGAACGCAAGAAACGCCAACAACACCGAGAATGGCTGGAGCGCCTCCCCCGCGAAAACCAGCCCGGCCAGCACGAACCCGTTCTTGGTCCACTGTTTAGGCCGGGCGAGCTTCAGGAAAGGTCCCGCAGTGAACCTCGTTCCGCCCGCTTCCATGACTGGGGTTTGTACCATAGAAGCAGGGAGTAGTGAAATAGGGAGTGGTGAGTAGTTCCGCCGCGCCGGATTGAAAAAACCCCGCTCCGGCGGCAGAATTCCCCGGACCATACGGATCGAAAGCGAGTCGAATTGAGCGAAACGAGACCTCCGGCGGCGGAGTGGTTCTGGCTGGCGCGGCCTTTTTCCCTGACGGCGGCGGCGGTTCCGGTGTTTTTCGGTACGGCGCTCGCGTTTGTGGACGGAGCGTTTTCGTGGGGGCCGTTTCTGGCGATGCTCCTCGCCAGCATCCTCATCCAGGCGGCGACCAACATGTTCAACGAGTTCTACGACGAGAAGCGCGGCCTGGACACCGCGGAATCCGTCGGGATCTCCGGCTCGATAGTCAGGGGGAACCTCACGGCGCGGGCGGTGCTGCTCGGCGCGCTGTTTTGCTATACGCTCGCGTTGTTTTTGGGACTGTATCTCGTCTACGCGGGAGGACCTGGAATCCTGATCCTCGGCTGCCTCTCGGCGCTCGGGGGCTACGTGTATTCGGCGGGACCGAAGCCCATCGCCTACACCGCGTTCAGCGAAGGCGCGGTTTTCCTGTTCATGGGGGTCCTGATCGTGGTGATAGCCTACGCCGTGCAATCGACGAGCTTCCCGCCCCACGTGCCGCTGGCCGCGCTCCCCATCGGCGGTCCGGTCGCCGCGATACTCCTGGCAAACAACATACGCGACATGGAGTCGGACAGAAAGGGAGGGCGGCGCACCATCCCCATAGTATTCGGGCGAAACGGCGCGATCCTCATCTACCGCCTCTTCCTCCTCGAGGCCTACGTCGCGGTCGTGTTGCTGATCCTCACCGGCATTGCGCCGCGGACGGCGTTCGTCGTCGTCTTGAGTCTTCCGATACTGTTCAGGCTTTGGGGCGGCATCGCTTCGACGAGGGTTCCGGCGCAACTTGACCCGGTCGTCAAGCGCACGGCGGGATTGCATCTCGCCTTCGGTCTTCTCTATACGGTTGGGATTTTGTTCGGCTAGATGTGTGTTGCGTGGATCGATGAGGTGGAAAGGCCATCCGTGATCCCGACCAAAGGAGCGCCGGATGGCCCGGAAAAACCTTGCCACTTCGCGTCTCGCCCAAACGGAAGAAGCGATAAACATCCTGTTCCGCCTCGTCGAGGAGGCCCGCCGGAACCTCAACCCCAAGGGGCAGAGCCACCAGTCCTTGAAGAAGCTCTCGGATTCGGAGGTTCTCACCCTCATCCTCCTCCGGCAACTCCGGGGGGTGGAGTCCGAACGCTCGCTCCTGCGCGAAGCCGAGAGGTTCTTCGCGCGTCTGCTCCCGGGCGTGGCGGGGCTGCGGCCCTCCTCCTTCCATCGCGGGGCGCGCGGGCTCAGACGCTGGCTCGAACCCTCGCGAAAGGCGATTCTGGGCGAACTGGCGGGAGACCCGGAGACGATGATCATAGATTCCGCGCTTGTGGAGGCGCTCCATCCCAGGGAGGTCTCCCAAAGCTCGGGCTTCGACGGGGCGGCGTGGGTGAGATGGGGGTCTTTCAGCGTGCGCGGAGTGAAGCCGCGTATGCTTGCGGCGACGAACAGGGTCCCCGCCTCCTGCGAGTTGACGCCCGCCAACGTCGCGGAGGCCAGGCTCGCGGAGGAGCTTCTGGCCGAGGCGCGGCTTGGGGAGGGGGTCGCGAGGAGGCTCCCGGCGGACCTCGCCTACCGCGGCGGGATGGCTCTCCAGACCGAGCGGGCCGAGAGGAGGCCCGGTCTCAGGCGGCGCATCGAGATGGCGTTTTCGTCGCTCAAGCGCGTGTTCGGTCTGGGGGAGACGCTGGCGACGACTCTCGTGGGGCTTGCGACGAGGATCGCGGCGAAGGTCACAGCCTATACCTATGCGTTTCTGGTCAACCGCATGCTGGGCCGCCCTCAAGGGAGGATCAAGGATTTGTGGGCATGAACCTGACAACACACATCTAGTGCATCTTCGAGATAGGTTTCGTGTTGCGAGTTACAGTAAGCGCCATGAAAACTCCAATCGTTGTACGTTCGTTCTCGGAAGAGGAGCGGCAAGCCCTCGAAACGGGGCTGCGCTCAAAAAACGCTTTCACCCTGCGCCGATGCCAGACGCTCCTGGCAAGCTCGAGGGGCGAGCGCGCTCCGAGGATCGCCGAGAGCCTCGGCTGCGGGCGGCAAACAGCGCGCGACGCCATCCACGACTTCAACGAGAGAGGCGTGGACGCTCTCGCCGCGAGGTCTTCGCGCCCCAGGCGCACTCGAGACGCCTTCGACGAGCAAAGCGCCGAAGCCTTGCGAGAAATGCTCCACCCAGCGAAGCTGCCGAGGGAGTTCGGATATGAAAGCAGCCTGTGGACTTTGGGGATGGCCGCCGAGGCCGCCTTCTCTAAGGAGGGGCTCACCGACAGGCGGGTCTCGGGCGAGACCGTCCGGGCGACTCTGGCGCGCCTTCTCGGAGTCGGGTGGATGCGGGCCAAGCGGTGGATCACCTCCCCAGACCCCCTGTACGAAAGAAAAAAAGCAGCTTCGCTAGCGACCGGCTGATGGAAGTGGCTGGCGCGGATCCCGAGTGGGCCGTGGGTTTCTGCGACGAGTGCCGGCGGAGCAGGGTGGCCCTGCCCACCTTGAACAGCTGGAGCGAAGAGGGCAAGCCCCTTCGCCTCCTCCAGCGCTCGGTCGCCAAGGACGATCCCAGCGAAGCTGCGAAGGCCGTATCTTGCTACGGGCTCTACCTGCCAGAAATCGACGAGACGCGGCTGCACTTCGTGGACGGGCGGCCCGTGAGTTCCATAACGACGCAGTTCCTCGGATGGCGCGCCGAGAGACTCGAAGCCCTTGGAGAGAAGGTCTTGGTCCTCATCTGGGACAACGCCGGTTGGCACGTCTCCAAGGAGGTGAGGCGATGGCTCGGAAGGCGCAATCGCCGCGTCAAGCAGACGGGCGAGGGGGCGAGGATCGCGAGTCGCCTCCCGCCGAAGAAGAGTCCGTGGCTCAACGCCATAGAGCCTAAGTGGGTTCGCGGCAAGCGCAAGGTCGTCGAGCCCGACGGGCTGCTTGGAGCCTGCGAGCTTGCGACAG
>JBOHBL010000266.1:0-1238 GCA_050698295.1 Rubrobacteraceae bacterium
CCCACCGGGTGGTAATAAGTGCTCGCCGCCCGAGCCACGAAGTCCCGAAGGTCGGACTCACTTTGTATTTCTTCGCCCGGAAGGGCTTCGCCTTTGCGCCACTCGGCGAAAGCGTCGGCGGCCCCGATCTCACGCGACATCTCGATGCCGCGGAGGAGGCCCCGCACGTCGGCTTCTTCGGCGAGATAGTTCGGGTTGATCTCCGGCTTCTCGTCGGGGTCGGACGAGCGGAGCCGCACCCACCCCCGGCTGACGGGACGGACGATGCCCGGAGCGATGGTGAAGCTGTTCTCCGGAGCGGTGAACTCGGGCGAATGGAATGGCACGTGGATGAAGGCAATTTGCACGTCCGGCCCGACCCTCCGCGGGTCGCCGCGCCAGAACAACGCGCTCTCGGACATGTTCGCCTGTGGCGCGGGAATTGGCTGGCTCGCCTCGTAAACCACGCCGAGAAGCAAATGGTCGTGGAGGTTCTCTCCGACACCCGGCAAATCCTCCGCCACCGGTATTCCGAGCCGTTCGAGTTCCCCCGCCGGCCCGACGCCGGAGAGCATGAGCAGCCGCGGCGAGTCTATCGCCCCCGCGCAAAGCACGACCTCCCCATCCACCCCGGCCCGCACCGATCCGCCCTCGTGGACATACTCCACTCCCGAGCATCGCCCGCCCTCGAAAAGGAGCCGGCGGACGGGCGCATCGGTCATGACCGTGAGGTTTGGCCGATCCATGACGGGTTTGAGGCACGCGACGGCGGTGCTTTGCCGAAGGTTGTCTTTCACTACGAGGTGGTTCCAGCCCGCGCCCTCCATCCGCGGCCCGTTGAAATCGTCGGTGATCGGGTACCCGACCTCCCGGCAAGCCTCGACGAAGACCCCCGAGGTCGGGTTCGGGTCGTGGATGGACGAGGCGTGGAGCGGCCCGCCCGCCCCGTGGTACTCGGACTCCCCATCCTCGAAGTCCTCCATCTTGCGGAACAAAGGCAATACGCTCTCATAGTCCCACCCGAGGTTTCCCTCGTACGCCCACGCATCGAAGTCCGTGCGGTGGCCCCGGATGTACACCATCGCGTTCAAGGAACTCGTGCCGCCGAGAACCTTGCCGCGCGGCCAGTCGTGGATGCGCGAGGCGGTGTGTTCTTGCGCCGTCGTCTTGTACGCCCAGTCAACCTCCGTGCCCCACAGCGTCGGCCACGACTGCGGGGCGTGGATCTCCGGCGCATCGTCCGGGCCGCCTGCCTCCAA
>JBOHBL010000267.1:0-1326 GCA_050698295.1 Rubrobacteraceae bacterium
CGACTCGGTGTGGCATGGGTTCGCGCCCGAGCCGCTCGACCTCGAAGGGTATAAAGGAGCCATCACCATGTTCCTCGACGCCTTCCCGGACTCGCGGTTCCCGGTCGAGGACGTGGTCGCCGAAGGGAATCTCGTCGCGTGCCGCCACAGCCTGCGCGGCACGAACCTCGGGGATTTCGGGGAGATCCCGGCGAGCGGAAACCCCGTCACCGTTAACGCCATCGTCATCCTCCGCATCGAAGGCGGCAAAGTGAAGGAAGCGTGGCTGAACGCGGACATGCTCGGCATGATGGGGCAAATCGGGGCCATACCCGCACCGGAGGGCGCTGAAGCGTAACGAAGGAGCATCGGAGGCCCGGCGAAACCGTCGGGCCTTCGGGAAAGGAGAAGCACATGTCGGCAAACGAAAACAAGGCGGTTTTGAGAAGCGCCATAAAGGAGTTCAACGAGGGAAACCTCGAAGGATACCTCGCCCACTACGACGAGAGCCTCGTGACGCACGGATACCCGCCCGAGCTTCCCGCGAACCTCGACGGGATAAAGGCTTTTTACGCGATGATGTTCTCGGCCTTCACCGACGCGAACGTCGAACTCCATGAAGTCCTCTCCGAGGGCGACGAGGTGGCGGCCCGGTACACCTTCCGCGCGAAGCACACCGGCGACTTCATGGGCATCCCGCCAACGAACAAGGAAGTCTCGATGGGCGGCATCACCATCCTCCGCCTCCGGGACGGGAAGATCGTCGAGCGGTGGCAAAACGCCGACCTCATGGGCCTCATGCAACAACTCGGAGCCATCCCCGCGCCGGAAGGGGCGGAGGCGTAATTTCGGAGTACGGCTCGGGAGTCCGGCGATTTTCTGCGGACTCCCGCGCTTTTGACGGGGAGGGATCCATGTCCACGGAAGAGAACAAAACCATCGTCCGGCGCATCTTCGAGGACGGGGAAAACCGGGGCGCGGTGGACGCCGTCGCGGAGATGACCGCCCCGGACTTCTTCGACCACGACATCCACGTCGAGACCGGAATACCCGGCGGGCCGGAGGACTTGCGGGAAGCCCTCATCGCCATCCGCCGCGGCTTCCCCGACATCCACGTCACCATCGAGGATATTTTGGCCGAGGGAGACAAGGTCGTCGTGAGGAACACGTGGCGCGGGACGCATGAGGGGGAATTCAACGGCATCCCGGCGACGGGGAGGAAGGTCGAGATCTCGGGCATCGTCATATGGCGCGTCTCGGACGGCATGATCTCCGAGCGGTGGGCCAGCATAGACACGCTCGGCCTGCTGCGGCAACTCGGCGTCATCCCCGAAGGATAAGGAGGAA
>JBOHBL010000268.1:0-1545 GCA_050698295.1 Rubrobacteraceae bacterium
CGCCAGGAGCGCGCTCGCCGCCGAGATCGGCCGCGAGCCGACCGATGGCGAGCTTGCCGGACATCTCGGGTGGACGAGGGAAGAAGCGCGCTTCGTGGCGACGGCTCTGACGGATGTCACCAGCCTCGACCGCCCGGCGAGCGCGGAGAGGGGCGACGCGGGCATCGGCGAGTACGTAGCCGACGAGCGGACGTCGCGCGTGGCCGAGGAGGTGGTGGAGGAGGCTGAGACGGCATTGCTCTTCGAGGCGCTTGCGAAGCTCCCGGAGAGGGCTCGCCGCGTCCTCCTCCGGCGACACGGCCTCGACGGCGGCGAGCCGGCTACCTTGAGGGAACTGTCGGAGGAGCTGGGCGTCTCCCGCGAGAGGGTCAGGCAGATGCAGCGCGAGGCGGAGCGCCGGCTGCGGAGCCTCGCGACGAGCGCATCTCCGGCGGAAGGGTCTCGGAGACACGAGAAGATAACGGCCTGAACGACCCGAAATCCGACAAATGGCGAAATGCTCGCGGGGATCATACCGAATCCGGTTAATTCCTTCCCGGAGCCGTATTCGCCTTTCCCCGACTCCCGTAGAGACGTAGCATGCTACGTCTCACAGGACTTTGGCGTTTTTGGTGAAGGTGTCGAAAAGAAGCGTGGCCTCCGCTACCGTTGAGGGTGCTCGAAAACCCGGAAAACCACAGCGGAGGTCACGTACATGATCGAGCATGCCACCGCCGCTTCCCAGCGGGCAACTTCTCCGCCTTCCCTACTTTCGTAGCCGTCGTGGACGGGGCGCAAGCGCCCCGCCACTCTCACAAGATGGCCGGAACCTCCTGGCTGAAGAACCCCCGCACCCCGCCGTTCATGCCCGGCATCCACCGCGCTCAGCGCTTTCTGCGTCTGGCGGCTCTGCTTCCAAAAAGCGAGGCGGGCTACAGCCGGTCCCTCCCGCTTCGGTGGCCGGGGCGGCCTTCCCCGAGAAGGAGTGGGAGGCCGGGTTGGACGCCATCGGGTGGCCGAGGGAGCGGATGGATGCGCTCGGGCGTTCCTTGCAGAGGCTCCTGGTCGTCGCCGATGGCGCTTACTGCGCCTCAAAGCTCTTCAAGAAGCTGCCCGAAGGCGTGGTGTTGTTGGCCCGTTGCGCCAAGAACCGAGCCCTGTATGAGTCGCCCCTCCCGGAGAAGAGCAGCCGCCGCCCGCAAGGGTGGCTCTCCGAGGGAGGCGGCTGGCGGGAGGCGGGCGTGATGGAGTCGGAGGTGCTCGCGGGAGTCCAGGCGCGGCGCCAGCGAGGCTCATCGCCACGCGCTTCCCCAAAGAGGTGGCCGGCGAGCGGCGCAGGAGGCTCAGGGAGGAGGCCCGGACGCGCCGGCGAGGGGCCCCTTCCCAAGCGCGGCTGGCCTTCTGCGAGTGGACCGTCCTTCTGACACTCCCACGTATACAAGCCTGTGGGGTTCTCGGACTACGCTTGCTGGCGAACGCCTTTGGCGAACCCGCTACGTTATCGCCCGAAGGCTCTGCCCGAGCCCGCGCGTTTGGCGCTCCGAGTGGATTGACACCTCGAATATT
>JBOHBL010000269.1:0-1558 GCA_050698295.1 Rubrobacteraceae bacterium
GGCTGGGCGTGAAGGAGACCGTTTTGCTCCTCATCCTCGTCCTCGTCTTCCCCGCTCCGGTAGCGGCGGCGATCACGGTCCTGTCGAGGCTCTGGCAAACGCTGGCGGAGATCATCGCGGCAGGCGCGGTGTGGGCCTTCGTGAAATGGAGGAGTGGAGGAGCAGTGAAATAGAGGCATCGGAAAAACAGTACGACTCCTCCACCTCCTCCCGAGCAAACAAAGCGACTAAAAATAACTCGGCCCGGAGGCGTACTCCGAGAGGGCTTCTTTGTTCAAAAGAGAAATTTTCCGGTTCTTGGTTTCGATGTAGCCGTCGCGCTGGAACTCGCTCATGACCTTCGAGACGGCTTCGCGGGTCGAGGCGATCATGTTCGCCAGATCCTGATGCGTGAGACGCACATCGAGTTCGACACCACGCCCATTGTCCTCCCCGAAACGCTCGCTCAGGTTCAGAAGCAGCGTGGCGAGGCGGGTCGAGACCTCGCGGTGGAGGAGGCTCTCGATGACCTTGTCGGATTGGCGGAGACGTTCGGAGAGCGCGGAGAAGAGTTTCAGGGCGAACTCCGGGCGGCTCTTTATTACCTGCTCGATGGAGGCTTTCTGGACGCTGGCGACCGTGGCGTCGGTGACGGCTTCGGCGAAAACGTCCTGCCAGCGTCCCTCCACCAGGCTGATCTTGCCGAAGATCCCCCGGTCTTTGAGGAGCGCGGTGGTGGCTTCTTTGTAGTCGCCGTAGATTTTGTAGAGCCTGATCACGCCGGAGATGAGGAAGTAGAGCTGGTCGTCGGGGTCTCCGGGGGCGAAGATCATGTCCTTCGGCCCGAAGTTCCTCTGCACGGTCCTCAGCCCCGCCCGCTCGAAGTCCTCCAGATCAAAACCCGCCGGCGGCCCCGTGGCCGCGAAACCTCCCGTATCGTGTCTCGATGGCCCCATGTGCAGCTCAAGCCGCCCTGTCGCGCCAGGTGAGCAGAATGCCCTCGCGCTTGGCGACGAAGAGGAGGTCGTCCCTCAAAGCGTCGATGTCCTTGTCGTACAGGGTGACGATGCAGAAGCCGCTGTTGCGGTACGCCCAGACGAAGGGAGCGATGTCTCCGGCGAGGTCGCTCCCGGTCGAAATCCCCCACGGGTCGGACATCTCCAGCCGCCGTTCCACGAGGTCGAGCGATATCCTCCACCCTTCGTCGGTCGGGACCTCGAAATACCCCTTGAGGCTGCCCGAGGGGATCATGGCGTCGAGGAGGTCTCCGGCGAACCTCTCCTTGTGCGCCTCGACCCCGACGAGATACTCGGCGTCGTCCACGAGCCTCGGCTGCGCGGGCGCGTAAAAACGGTTCTCCGTCACCTTCACGCCTTCCGGCGGATAGAACGCGACGAACGGGACCGGAGAACGCCACAGATGCTGTATGACCCCGAGCGCGACGTTGCGCCTGCCGCCCGGCTTCCCGCCGATAGTCTCGGCGACCCGGACGCCGGAGAGCTTCATGTGGCGCGGCGCCCAGGGCTGCGGCTCTTCCGCCCGGCGCAATCGCCTCTTGCGGCGGCTTATGCGAGGCACA
>JBOHBL010000270.1:0-14320 GCA_050698295.1 Rubrobacteraceae bacterium
GCTCGGCGGCCTCCTGTTCGGCTTGCTCGGCGGCTTCTTGTTCGGCGAGTTCGGCCTGGCGCTCGGCTTCTTCGGCGGCGGCGAGTTCGGCCTGTATCTGCTCCTCGGCGGCTCTCATTTCGGCGGCGGCCTGTCTTTCGGCGGCCCGGTCTTCGGCGGCCTGCCGCGCGGCGGCGGCTTCTTCGGCGGCGGCCCGCTGCTCGGCGGCGCGCCGGGCGGCTTCTTCGGCCTGCTGTCTGAGCGCCTCGGCGATGGCGTTCTCGCGCTCGCGGGCTTCGAGGATGCGCTGCTGACGCTCCTGAGCCTCGGCCTCGGCGAAGAGCCGAGCCTGAACCATGCCCCGCATCTCCGCGCTCAAGCTGTCGAGGTATTCGCTCGTCTCGGCTTCGAGTTCCGCAGCCTCAGTCCGGCGCGCCGCCGCCTCTTCGACGGCCGCGGAACGCTCGTCGCGCTGCTCTTCGAGCGCGGCCCGCTCGGTCGCGAGGGTGTCCCGGACCTCCTCGACCCGCTCCACCTCGGCCTGCTGCTCGCCGAGCACCCGTACCCACAACTCCATCCTGGCCGCGAACTCCGCGAAGCTCTCCACTCCCACGAGCACGTCCACGAACCCGACGTTGCCGCTCCGGTAGACCCGCGAAGCCTGCTCCTCGAGGTCCCCCTCAGCCTCGATGAGATCCTTCTCGGCCCGCATCAACTCGCCGCTCGTGGCGTTGATGTCGCCGTTCAGAGCCTCCAGCCCGCCCAACGCCTCCTCGTACGCCTCGTACGCGACCGCGACCTCCTCCTGAAGCTGCGCCAATCGCTCCTCAGCCCGCGCCGCCTCCGCTTGCTTCTCCTGCATGCCCGATTGCGCCCCAGCCGGCAAAGCAGCCAGAAGCACGGCGACAATGGCAATCGAAACGGTTAAAATACCGACCCTTCGAGACATAGGCTCAGGCCCCCCTCTTGAAGATCTGTAATTTTCTCTAAATTCGGGGGATAAAGAAGATCCCCCCTCCAACCGCGAAAGTTAAAGAATACTCAACCTCCACGCAATACCCCTCAATACTGCGAAACAAGCGAAACGCCGCCGAAATTCCCATAGGTATGGGAAATAGTCTGTTTCGGTATAGAAACCGCTTTTTAATAAAACTTAATGCTTTGTTATCGCGTGGAGGGATCGTTGAGATCGGGAGTCGAGAGGCGGGAAAATGAGCGTGTCTCCCGGCGCGCCGAAGACTCTATCTCAAGTAAGGTTTGCGGTTCTCTGGCGGCCTTTTGTGGTGATTGCGAACCTTCCGTCGTGGAGGACGAGGCCTTCGCGCTGGGCTTCGCGGAGTATTTGGGAGACGATATCTTCTTCCCAGTTCAGTCGGTTGGCGAGTTCTTCTTCGGTCGCGCCGCGTTCGAAGGAATCGAGTTTGGAGAGGAGGAGGGTTCGGGAGAAGACGGTTCGGTTGCGGCGTTGGCGCAGGAACGCGGCGGCGAGGCCGTGAGAGGGCGAGAAGAGGAGGGTGATCAGGAACAAGACGCCCGTCATCGCGGCCATCGTGCCGGAGATCGAGACGTCGAAGGCGTAAGCCGCGTAGTAGCCGGAGACTGCCGCGAGGCTCCCGATCCCGACTGCAAGCGCCATCATTCGGGAGAGGCGTTCGGTGAGGAGGTAGGCGGTTGCGGGGGGCGCTATCAGGAAGGCGACCACCAGGATCGCACCCACCGAGTCGAACGCTCCGACGACCGTGATCGATACGACGCCCATGAGGAGGTAGTGGACGAGGACCGGAGAGAGCCCCACAGCGGCGGCGAGTCCCGCGTCGAAGGTGGCTATCTTGAGTTCCTTGTAGAAAAGCAGGACGAAAGCGACGGCGAGCACGGTCACGATCCCCAGCGTCCAGAACGAGATCGGCCCGAGGTTCATGTCAGCGATGACGAGAGAATTGAGCGGGGCGAAGGCGATCTCACCGTAGAGGACGTGCTGCAAATCGAGATGAACGCTGCCGGCGAAACGGGAGATGAGAAAAACGCCCAAAGCGAAGAGCGCGGTGAAGACGATCCCGATGGACGAGTCCTCTTTGACCCTGCCCGTGTTCTTGAGCGCCTCGACGAGGGCGGCGGTGAGGATGCCGAAGACGGCCGCGCCTATGAGGGATGTGACCGGCCCGAGCGACTCGGAGATGAAGAAGGCCAGCACGATGCCAGGCAAAACCGCGTGGCTGATCGCATCCCCCATCATCGACATCCGGCGCAGCACGAGAAGCGTCCCGAGCATCGCGCACGGCACGACGACGAGCAAAGCCGTCGAGATCACGATGAAGTCCGCGCTCACGCCGAGCCTCCTTCCAGAGCTTCACGGCGGTTACGACGGTCCCGGATGCGACTCCACAAAAAGCCGTGCTTCGACCCGACAAGGAGCGAAAGCAAAAGGATTCCGGTCGCGACGAGGACGATGATGGGTCCCGTCGGCAGGTCCGCCCCGGAGGCGCTCACCATCGCTCCGCTCACGCCGCTCAAGGCTCCAAAAACCCCCGAAACCACGACCATCACCGAAAGTTTATCGGTCCATTGCCTTGCGGCGGCCGCCGGAGTGATGAGCATCGCCGCCATCAGGATCACGCCGACCGTCTGTATCCCGATGATGATCGCGACGACGATGAGCGAGGTCAGCAGGACGTTGATCTTCCCTACCGGGTATCCGAGGCTCGCCGCGAAAGCCGGGTCGAAAGACGCGAGCTTGAACTCCTTGAAACACAGCGCCACGACGACGAGCGCGACGCCCGCCAGAACCCCCATCACCACCACGTCGTCCCGGATGATCGTCGCCGCCTGCCCGAATATAAAGCGATCAATGCCGCTCTGAGAAGCGTTCCCGGAACCGGCGATGTACGTGAGGAGCACGGTCCCGAAACCGAAGAACACGGAGAGAACGATTCCCAAAGCCGCATCCTGTTTTATCCTAGTCCCGCCCGTGACCGCGAGGATGAGGAGCGCGCCGAGCCCCGCCGTCACCGCGGCCCCGGCGAGAAGGATCACGGGCTCCCTCGTCCCGGAGAGGATGAACGCGATGCACACGCCCGGCAACGTCGCGTGAGCCAGCGCGTCCCCGAAGAGTCCCTGCCGACGCAGAACGGCGAAGCATCCCAGGACGCCGCTGACGATTCCCAAAATAGCCGTCCCGAGGGCGACGTTCCGCAGGGTGTAGTCGGTGAAGAGGTCGAGAAGTAGCTGCACTTCTAGCTCCCGATCAGGTACGAGACGTTGCCGCCGTAGGCCGCCGCGAGGTTCTCCTGGTTGAAGACTCGTTCGACCGGACCTTCGGCTATGAGGCTTTTATTCAGGATCACAACCCGGTCGAAGTACTCGAGCACGGTCCCGAGGTCGTGGTGGACGACGACGACGGTCTTGCCCTGCGACTTGAGCTCGCGCATGACCTCGACTATCGCGCGCTCGGTCTTGTAGTCCACGGCGGCGAACGGCTCGTCCGTGAGATAGAGGTCCGCGTCCTGCGCCAGAGCCCTCGCCAGAAAGACCCGTTGCTGCTGGCCGCCGGAGAGCTGGGATATCTGACGTTCGGCGAGATGCGCTATGCCGACCTTTTCCAAACACTCCATCGCCCGCTCGCGCTCTTTTTTGCCCGGCCTTCGGAACCAGCCGAGCTTTCCGTAGAGGCCCATCTGGACGACGTCGAGGGCGCTGGTCGGGAAGTCCCAGTCGACGCTGCCGCGCTGCGGGACGTAGCCGACGTACCGGCGCGCCTTCTCGAAAGGCTTTCCGTAGACGAGCGCGCGTCCGGCCGCCGGTTCGATCACGCCCATGACCGCCTTTAAGAGCGTGGTCTTTCCGGCTCCGTTCGGCCCGACAATGGCGACGAGTTCTCCTTTCGGCACCTCGAAACTGATGTCCCAGAGAACCGGCTTGTCGCGATACGCCACAGTGAGCCCGGCCACTTCGAGCGGCTTCTCGTCGGGCAACGCTTTTATCTTTTGCTCTCTCATCGGAGCGCCCCCGCTATCGTGTCGGCGTTGGCGCGGAGCATCCCGGCGTAGGTCCCGGCCCCGGTGCCCGGCTCGCCCATCGCGTCGGCGTAGAGCGCCTGCTCGGGGATGGTCACGTCCCACCCCCGGTCCCGCGCCGCCGCCTGAACGGCCTCGACGCTGCGCCTCGGGATGCTCGACTCGACGAAGATGGCCGGTATCTCTTCTTCGACGAGGTAATCCGCGAGCCGGCTCACATCCCCCGCCCCCGCCTCGGTCTCGGTCGAAAGCCCCTGTAGCCCCTCGACCTCGAAGCCGTACGCCTCGCCGAAGTAGCCGAAGGCGTCGTGGGAAGTCACCAATACCCGCTGCTCCTCCGGGATGGACTCCATCCGCTCCCGGACGTACTCGTGGGCCTCCATCGCCTCCCGCCTGTACTCCTCGCCGCGCCGCTCGAAACCTTCGGCTGCCTCCGGCTTGAGCTCGGAGAGCTGCTCGACCACAGGGTCCACGCCCGTCACCCACAACTCCGGATCGAACCAGACGTGCGGGTCGTTCTGCCCCTCGTAGTCGCCGGAAGGCAGAAGCTCGTCCTCCGGTACGGCCTCCGTCACCCGAACGGTCGGGATCTGCTGCCCGACCTGGACGAGCAAGTCGCTGAGCTGCCCTTCGAGGAAGAGGCCGTTGTAGAAGATGGCGTCGGCCCCCTGAAGCGCCTCGATATCCCCCTGGCTCGCCTCGTAAAGATGCGGGTCAACCCCCGGTCCCATCAACGCCGTGACTTCCACTTCGTCCCCGCCGATGCTCTCCACCATGTCCGTGATGTGAGTCGTCGTCGTGGTCGCCCGTATCGTGCCTTCGACCGCTCCAGCCTCGCCGGAGTCGCTCGACCCGCACCCAACCGCAACCAACGCGGCGCATAACGCGGCAAATAAGATCCCAACGCCTCTCGCCAATCCTACCCTTCGTAGTTTCTCGAACCTCGAAATGTTCATGCAAACCTCTCCGATCTTTGTTTTAGCGTCGCCTAAATTTTGAACCAGTATCCTCTAACAGTCAAGCTCATTGGGGTAAAAACTTTGGTGGCAAGGGAGACGGGTCATTCGGTCGGTAAGAACCGGTCTATTTCGGATGCTAAGATTCGCCTTGCCATGACCGATTCCGCGCGGGCAAATCCCCTTTCTGTTTCGACTGGCGACTACATCAAGGCGATCTGGACGATAGCCGGAGATGGGGCCGCCTCGACGAAGGAGGTTTCGGAGCACCTCTCGGTGGCTCCGGCGTCGGTGACGAACATGCTGGGGCGGTTGCGGGAGATGGGCTTCGTCGAGTACGAGCGTTATCGCGGGGCGTCGCTCACCGAACGCGGGCGGGAAGAGGCTTTACGGCTCGTGCGGCGGCACCGGCTCATCGAGACGTTTTTGCTGGAGCATCTGGAATACAGTTGGCAGGAAGTCCACGATGAGGCGGAGAAGCTCGAGCACGCCGTTTCCGACGCCTTCACCGAGCGGTTGGCAAACTTCCTCGGGCATCCGGGCCACGACCCGCACGGAGACCCCATCCCGAGCAGGGAAGGCGTCCTCGAACCCGACGACTCGCTGCCTCTCGGCGAGACGGAGGCCGGGCAGAGGGTGCGAATATCCAAAGTCAGCGACGAGAGCATTCAGATGCTCGACTACCTCGGAGAACGCGGCCTCGTGCCGGGGAGGGTTCTCACTGTTGAGGAGGTCCGGGAGATAGACGGCGTGGTCGTCGTCGCGGACGACAACGGAAAAATTCATCACCTCGGAGGGCCGCTCGCCCGCTCCGTATTCGCGCGGAAGCTGGGATGATCCCGGGTTTCAGGCGCCTGCCCGCGGAAGCACGATGAAACCTTCGTTGCCGGCGGCTTCGCGGAGGCGGTCGTCGAGGGAGACGAACTCTCGCCCCTCGGTCTCGCCCTCGCACCAGAGGAGGGCGGCGGCAAGCTGGAGGGCGTCCGCCGTTTTCAGGGGATGGAGGGTCAGCAAGGCTTCGGCATCGAGCCGGAGGTCGTGGGTCGGCAGGATCTCCATCCAATGTTCAAGAAGCACTATGAGGATGTCGATCGCCCCATCGAAGGATGACTGGCTCATGCTCCCTTCGCGCAATCTTCTCGAAAACGCGGAAACGCACTCGATCTCCGTCGCGTAAAAGACGGCCATGACATCGTCTTGTGAAAGGATCTCCCGCATCCTTCGAGTTTCGGACTCCCGGACGATCAAAGGCACGACGGCGGAAGTGTCCCAGAAACGCAAATCTAGAAATCTTCCTCCCGGTCTTCGATCACGGCCTTCCTGACCGAGCCTCCGGGGTCTTCGGGAAGAGGCAGCGACCAGAATTCGTCCGGCAAACCCCCGCTCCCGAGGCTCACCTCGCCGCGCTCCTCAAGCCGCTTGAGCCGCCTCCACTCTTCAGAGTCGCCCGGCGGCCCGCTCCCCGGCCTCCGAACCTCTCTTCTCCTTGCGAGCCTTCCGATTGCGCCGCCAACCACGCGAGTCATCAAACCTCCAGTGCTTCGAACCAATCAATTATAGCCTTCGCCCGAGCACCGGATTATACATTTCCCTGCTTGCGCCTCCGCAAACTCTCCCACGACCCATCCCCGAACCATCCGCCATCCACGGAAAGAGTGTGTCCGTTTATGTATCCGCTTTGCGAAGCATCGGCGAGGAAGGCGACGGCGTTCGCGATGTCTTCGGGACGGGCGAAGCGGGACATCGGGGTTCGGGCGATGATGTCGGAGTCGACGTAGCCGCCCCCGGCTTGATCCTCTTCGTCCATCTCCGTCTTCACCCATCCGGGACACACCGCGTTGACACGAACGCCGCGACCGCCCCATTCGCCCGCGAGAGTGCGGGTGAGGCCGATCAAACCATGTTTGCTCGCGTTGTACGCAACCCGGTCGGAGACGCCGAGAAGCCCGGCGACGGAGCTTATGTTCACAATGGAGCCGGAGCCTCTTTCGAGCATCGCTTTCCCGAACTCGCGGCACATGAGGAACGGGCCGGTGAGGTTTATGTCGAGGGTGCGTTTCCATAGTTCGGTCGAAGTCTCCTCCGCCGGGAGGATCGCGCTTATCCCCGCGTTGTTGACGACCACGTCTACCCGCCCGAACGTTTCCATGACGATGTCGCGCATTCCGCGAACGGATCCTTCGTCCGACACGTCGCCGGGAAGCGGAATGCCTCCCGTCTCCCGGACCACTTCCTCCGGCGCTTCGAGGTCGTTGGCGGCGACGGAGCAGCCGCGTTCGGCGAGTTCCAACGCGGCGCGGCGTCCGATACCCCAGGCGGCTCCGGTCACGACGGCGACGGATGTTTCGGAGTTTGGCATGTGGCTATTTCTCCTTGTTTTTCACGGCCCGAAGGTATGCGGCGGCGTCCCGCGCCGTTCTCTCGCCTCGCTCCACGAGGGGACGGAGGTGCGACGCGAACCTCTCGCGTTCTTTCGGCGTGAGAGCTTCTTCCATAGCCTCCGCGAGCGTCGGGGCTTTCGGATTGCCGGAGCTTTTCAGCAGCCTCTCCCACGATGGCGTCCATCCCCACTCTTCGGAGAAGGCGGAAGCCGGGGCGACCTTCGCCTCGTAATTCAACTCGACGGACTCGAAGCCCGCGCCTTCGGCGTAGCCGAGGAGGTCGCGCTCGTCGAAGTCGAGCATCGGGTCGGTGTCGGGCGGCTGATGGCGGTCGTAGACGACCCGTATTTTCTGCGCCGGCTCCCGGACGCCCGCCGTGTCATAGCCCATGAAACGCCGCCCGTCGGGCGGACGGTTCGGGAAGTTGAAACGGTTGATCGGCTCGAAGATGGAGAGCCTCCCTCCCGGTTTGAGTACTCGATGGAACTCCTGGAAGGAACGTCTCTTGTCTTCGACGTATATGAGAACCGAGCGCGTCGTCACCACATCCACGGACTCGTTTTCCAGCTCCGAAAGATCATCCGCCGATGCTTCGACGAAGCGGCAGCGTTCGAGAAGATCCATCTCTCGCGCCAGATTCCGGCTGTGGTCGAGGAGGTCGCGCGAGATGTCGGAGAAGATGACCGTGCCGTCGTCGCCGACGAGATCCAACGCGCCGAAGGCTACGAGGCCGTCGCCCGCGCCGACGTCGAGGAGCGTCTCGCCGCCGGAGAGGTCGGCGTTCTTCAGTATTTTCTCACGCACCGGAGCGAGGAAATCCAGCGTCTTTCTCCTCTGCTCCGGGTCTCCGCCGTCGCGACGGCTCAGGAGCCACTCGGACCATTTGTCCCGAACCGGTTCGCTCACGGCGCCTCCTATCCGTAGTCCGGGTCGGAGCGAGCCATTTTCATTACCCCGATGAACATCTTGAAGGCCGTCTCGCAGTCCTCGTGGGTGAGAGAGACTCGCCGCTCGTCGAGGCGTTTCAACTCCGGGAAGAACATCACCCCGGCCGCCGTGCTGGCGGTCGTGAACTCGATGGTGAAAGTGTACGGAGGTTCGGGGATGTACGGTCCGAGAGAGCCCGCGCCCCCAACCGCCGCCGAGGCTTCGCTCCGGATCGCCTCGAACGCCGTATCCGGGTGGATGCACCGCGCGGTGTACCGATCTATCGCCGTCTTGACCCGCGCCGTCCTCACGCCGGGATAGAGAGACTTCGCCTCCTCGCAAGCTACATCGTCGCCGGTGACGAGACCCACGGGGATGTTTCTCGTCCCGGCCAGAGTCGCGTTCATGCGCGCTTCACTGCATGGCTCGCCGCCCAGTTCGACGGCGACGACTTCGAGGGGGCTGCTGAAGGTGTGGCTGAGGACGCCCTCCGCTCCGGCCATCGCGTGGTAGCCGACAAAGAAAACAACGTCCGAGTCCTCGAAACCCTCCATCATCGAGAGGGGTTTGCGGCTGCCGACTATGACCTCCGCTCGCGGATCGAGGTCTTCGAGGATTATGTTTCTCATCCCATCGTGGGCTTCGTTGACGAGGAACTCGGTTGCCCCCGCTTCGGCGGCGCCCTCGATGGCGGCATTTACATCGTTGGTGAGGGAGCGCCGGAAATCGTCGTAGCGTTCTCTGCCGGGGATCACGTCCTGCGGGTGCGTCACGCCCGTTACGCCCTCCATGTCCGCCGAGATGTAGACCTTCAATGCTTTCCTCCCGCTCGTATACGAAAAGCTCGAAGTTAGCATGCGATATTTGCGGGAGTCAAGCTATTCGCGCCCGCATTCCGGGTAGAATCCCACTTCATGGACGAACGACGAAACGACCGTTTGGACCGGGCGCTGGCGCGGGAGAGCGGCGCTCCGCTGCGGATCGGGAACCGCCTAGACCTCCTGCTCAACGGACCACGGACTTACGAGGAGTGGCTGAAGGAGATCTCCGCCGCGAAGAAGTACGTCCACCTCGAAAACTACATCTTCCAGAACGACGGGATCGGCGAGAAGTTCGCCGCGGCCCTCTCGGAGAAAGCCTCCGAAGGAGTTCCAGTCCGCGTCCTCTACGACTGGTTCGGTTGCCTGGATGTGCCGCGTTCTTTTTGGGACGGAATGAGGAAGGCGGGCGTCGAGGCGCGGGCGGTCAACCCGCCGACGCTCGGCTCGCCGTTCGGGGCGACGAGGCGGGACCACCGGAAGCTGCTCGTCGTGGACGGCGAATACGGCTCGACCGGCGGCGTCTGCATAGACGACGGATGGCTCGTCACCTCCCCCGACTCCGGGTTGCCCTACAGAGACACCGCCGTCGGTGTGAGAGGTTCCGCCGTCGCCGACCTCGACCGCGCCTTCGCCGAAGTCTGGGAACAGACGGGAGAGCGGCTGGAAGAACGACCGTCGGCCGGCGACATCCCGGCGGTGGGAGACAAAAACGTCCGCGTCGTGATACAGGAGCCGTCCCGGATGCGGATACTGAGGGTATTGCAGTTCATCTGCGCCGGGGCGGAGCGTCGGATCTGGATCGCCGACGCCTACTTTCTCTCGATGCCGGTGCTGACGCAGACGCTCATGTCCGCGGCGAGGGACGGAGTGGACGTGCGAGTCCTCGTTCCCGCGACGAATGACCTGCCCTGGATCGGGGTGGTATCGAGGACGGGCTACCGCCAGCTTCTGGAGAGCGGTATCCGCATCTTCGAGTACGGAGGACCTATGATGCACGCCAAGACCACGGTCGTGGACGGCTGGTGGTCCAGGGTCGGCTCGACGAACCTCAACGTGAGCAGCCTCACCACGAACTGGGAGATAGACCTCGTAGCCGAGGATGAAGCATTCGGCGCGGAGATGGAACGGACCTTCGAGGACGACCTCGCCAACGCCAGGGAAATACGCCTGGAAAGATCCCACCGCCACGAAGACCGCCCGAGAGTCCAGCCCGAAAGCCGCATTCGGGGCGCGGATCGCCGGGACCGTCGCGTCCGCCGGAGCGTGGTCGGAAGCGGGAGCGGAGCCGCCGCGACCGTCACCCGCGTCGGAAGCTCGGCGCTGCAAAAAAGCGCCGCCCCATTAGATACTCACGAAAACACCATCGCCGCCGCCGTGGGAGGCGCGCTGCTGGCGGCGTCCGTCCTCAGCGTGAAATTCCCCAAAGCCATCGCATGGCCCATAGCCCTCGTCGCCGGAGTCCTCGGCGGCCTCGGCGTCATCCGGGCCGCGCGCTCCCAGAAACCCGACCCGATGTCCGCCATCCCGCCGGAGAACGAAGAGGGTGGCGAAATAGCGAAGTAAGCATCTCCAAATTGAGTTTGACGGATTCGAATTCTCCTCGCGTCCCCAGAGAGGAAAGCCGTCTTGGAGATACCTGGTTTATCTATTCGCGGGTTCCGCGAATCACTCAATAAAGACCCCCGCCCTCGTCATCGTCCTCCTCCTCTTCGTCGTCTTCGTCGTCCTCTTCCTCACCGCAGGCCGCCGCGAAAGTCACAGCGAGGCCGAAAGCCCCGGCGGCGCACAGCTTGAGGAACCGTCCGCGGGTCAGATGTTCGTTCGGGTCAGTCACCATCATCCTCCATTCTTCCGGTCAACAAAGACAGAATACCAGCGAGCATGCGGGATTTCGCTACAGGGCTTCGGAGTTCACCGGGTTCGGCGGGATCTCGCCGCGAAGGACGGCGACGAGGTTCTTCGCCGCGAGTTCCGCCATTTTGTCTCTCGTCTCGATGGAGGCGCTGCCGATGTGCGGGGCGAGGACGACGTTCTCGAGGTCGAGGAGCTTCGGATGGACCTTCGGCTCCTCCTCGTACACGTCGAGACCGGCGGCGAAGATAAGTTCGTTTTCGAGAGCTTCGGCGAGAGCCGCTTCGTCCACGACGGGACCGCGAGATGTGTTCACGAGGACGGACGTTTCGCCCATCAAAGCGAGTTCTCGCTCTCCGATGAGGTGATGCGTTTCGTCGGTGAGCGGCGTGTGGATGGAGACGAAATCGCTCTCCCGGAGGAGGTCGTCGAGGTCGAGGAAACGGGCATCGAGCTCTTTCTCCGCGTCTTCCTTGCGAGAGCGGGCGTTGTAGAGGATCCCCATTCCGAAACCCATTGCCCGCATTGCCACCGCCTGCCCGATGCGACCGAAGCCGACGACGCCGAGCTTCTTGCCCCACACGTCCGGGCCGGTGAGTTGCTTAGGCCCCCATGCGTCCCACTTTCCCGCTCGGAGGAGTCTTTCACCTTCGCCAAGCCTCCTCGCCGCTGCGAGCAAAAGCATAAACGCGGTATCGGCGGTCGTCTCGTCGAGGACTCCGGGCGTGTTCGTGACGACGATGTTCCTCTCCGTCGCGGCTTCCGCGTCCACATTGTCGTAGCCGACGGCCATGTTGGCGATGACTCTTAGTTTATCGCCCGCCGCGTCCATGACTTCGGCGTCGATCTTCTCGGTGACGGTGGAGAGGATGGCGGACGCACCGCGAGCGGCTTCGAGGAGTTCGTCTCTTTCCGGAACGCCTTCACCGAGGACCTTCGTGTCGAGGTCTTCGAGGAGCTTCATTCCATTTTCCGGGATTTCGCGGGTTATGAGGACTTTATCGGGCATGGCCGCGGCGGTTGGCGAGGCCGATTCGCTTCTCCTCCTCGCGAAGGCCGTCTACGATGAAGCGAGTGATCAAATCTCTCGGATCCACTCGTTGCGCCAGGCTGAGTTCGATGAGCCGACGGAACGTGTCTTCGTCGAGGTTCGGCGCAACCTTCCACGCCTCGCGCATTTTATGAGCCATCGGCCCCCTCGCCGGACGGTCGAAGTCGTTCGCGAGGCTCGGGCTTATGGAGTGCGTCTCCCAGAATTCGCGCTCCTCGTCCTCGGTCTCGAAGCGCGGGATCTCATCCCAACTTTTTATCTTCTTCATAACGAGTGTATTTTACCCTTTTCGATAGATTCGCTTCTCGTCGTCTTCCGCTTCCCTCGCGGAGATCACGCGCACTTTGTCCTCCCGCATCGTATAGACCACGAAAAGTATGCGGCCACCCCACGTTTTGGCGAAGAACGTCCAGCGTTTCTCCCCCTTCGCCACATACGTTTCCCGGTCTATTTGATCCGGGTCGGTGAACGCCTCCCGAAGCTCTTCCTCCGAAGCCCGAGCAAGGACTTTATTCCCATTGCCCTCGTCCCAGTCGAACTCCAGCCAGTTCACCGCGCAAGTTCAGAATTTTCAGAGGGGGTCTTCACGTCGAAGCCTTCGAGGAGGCGCAGCCCTTTTCCCGGAATTTCTCGCGCGACGACCACCGTTTTATTTGTCATTCCCAAACTTTATCCAACCTCGAAGCATAGAAAATCAAAGCATCTTTGTACGCTCTTGTTTTCTCGTCCGAAGAAGTCTCGGCGAGGTTGTCGAGAAGTATTTCCACGGCTTCCCGGCACTCCCCGACATTGTAAAGAGCCATAGCGAGGAAGACTTTCATCGCCCGATCCTCCGGGAACTCGGACGCGCCTCGACGCAACGTTTCGACGGCCTCTTCATACTCGCCAAGCGCGCGGAGGCTGCTTCCGAGACCGATATACGCGCCGCTCCGCCCATCGGAAAAACCACTTTCCAGAGCGTCGCGGTAATGAGAAACCGCCTCGCGCTCCATGCCACGAACGTCAAAAGTCCACGCCATCTGATAATGAGCCTCCGCGTCGGCGGGATGGTCCTCCAGAAAACGCGAGAGCAAAGACCCGGCGGCTTCGGGTCTCCGCTCTCTCGCAGGCTTATGGCCTTTCGCACCGCTTCGTGCAAGTTTTTCCTATCTATCTTCCTTGAGAAGCTGCCGGAGAACGGTCTGCAAAATTCCGCCGTTCTTGAGGTACTCGACCTCGACCGGCGAGTCCACGCGGGCCACGACCTCGAACTCCTTCTCCCCGCCGTTAACCTCGACGACCAGTTCCTTGCCCGACGAGATGTCTGCGAGACCCCGGATGGTGAAGGTCTCGGTGCCGCTCAAGCCGAGGGATTCGGCATTTTCACCATCCGCGTACTGCACGGGAAGCACTCCCACGCCGATGAGGTTCGAGCGGTGTATCCTCTCGAAGCTCTCGGCGATGACGGCTTTTATGCCGAGCAGGAACGAGCCCTTCGCGGCCCAGTCGCGCGACGAGCCGGAACCGTATTCTTTTCCTCCGAGAACGACGAGCGGAACATTGTCTTCCTGGTACCGCATCGACGCTTCGTAGACCGTCGTCTCTGTGCCTTCCGTGTCACCTTCGGCGAAGTGGCGGGTGTATCCGCCTTCCTTGTCCACGAGTTGATTCTTGAGCCGGATGTTTCCGAAGGTGCCGCGCACCATGACTTCGTGGTTGCCCCGGCGAGATCCAAAAGAATTGAAATCGCGGGAATCCACGCCTTTTTCGAGCAAATACTGCCCGGCGGGCATCTTCGAGGGGATGGCTCCGGCGGGCGAGATGTGGTCGGTGGTGATGGAGTCCCCGACCTTGACGAGGACGCGAGCGTTTTCTATGTCCGTGAGCGGTTCGGGCTCGGGGGAGAGGTCTTTGAAAAAGGCTGGCTCCTGAATGTACGTGGAGTCCTCGTCCCACTCGTACAAATCGCCTTCGGGAACGTCCACGTCGTTCCATTGCTCGTTTCCGGTGTACACGTCGCCGTACTGCTCGCGGAAGACGTTCGGGTCGAGGGCGTGGTCGAGCTGCTCGGCCACCTCTTTCTGCGACGGCCATATGTCTTTGAGATATACCGGGTTTCCATCGGAGTCGTTTCCGAGCGGGTCCTTCGAGAGGTCTATGTCCACGGTGCCGGCGAGCGCGTAGGCCACGACGAGGGGAGGGGACGCCAGATAATTCGCCTTCACGTCCGGGTTTATTCGTCCCTCGAAGTTTCGGTTGCCGGAAAGCACAGCCGCCACGACGAGGTCGTTGTCGTTGACGGCTTCGGAGACTTCTTCGGGAAGCGGACCCGAGTTGCCGATGCACGTCGTGCAGCCGTACCCGA
>JBOHBL010000271.1:0-2661 GCA_050698295.1 Rubrobacteraceae bacterium
TTGACTCCCGAACCTTTCCGCTCCTTCGTTGATGAGGTCCGGGTTCTTCACGGCGGCGGAGTTTACGGAGACTTTGTCGGAACCGGCGCGGAGCATCGCGCGCATGTCGTCCGCCGCGCGAACTCCTCCCCCTATCGTATACGGGATGAAGACTTCTTCGGCGGCGCGGCGGGCGAGGTCGGTAGCGGTGTTCCTGCCTTCGTGGGAGGCGGTAATGTCGTAGAAGACTATTTCGTCGGCGCCCTCGCGGTCGTAGAAGGCGGCGAGTTCGACCGGGTCTCCGGCGTCGCGGAGGTTTTTGAACTGCGTGCCTTTCACGACGCGACCGGCGTCCACGTCGAGGCAGGGTATGATGCGGACGAGAAGCATCAGTCGCTTCGCGACCTATGCATAAGGCACTTTCGCGGCGCGGCAGGCTTCGGCGATGAGAGACTGCAGATCCTCGTTCGCGGGCAAAAGCACCGAGCCTTCGTCGCCCGTGCCGAGGACCATCGAGCCGTCGCGGCCCTTCCAGTGGCGGTGGACCGTGTAGGCCGCGAGGACGCCCTCGACGAGGGACAGGATCCGATCCAGCTCCGCGTGGGAGAGTTTGGCCGTCACATCGAGCTTCGAGACGTCCACGTTCTCCTGAGCCTTCAGGTCGCCCGAGAGGTTCCCGGTGCGAAGACGGAGACCTCTGGTGTCCCAGAGGATCGAGATCGCCGCCTTCAGAGCCTGAGCCCGCGCCTCTTTGTTCCCTTTTCGGAACCTGGCGTCGGGTATTTGCTTGAGCCGGTTCGAGAGGTCGCCGTTTTTGTTTCCGTTTCTCTCCAGCGAGAGGACTTTGAACGTCGCCGCCGAGTCCACCTCGACGGCCCAGCGGCCCTTACCGCGGGGGAAGAGGTAGTCGGTGTACTCGACCGAGACCTTCTCCAGCTCTTCGAGGAGGTCTTCGGAGAAAGGTTTCCCGTCGAACATCCGGCGGCTCGCGGAGTACGCGGGAAGCGAGAGTTTGGAGAGGATGCGTTCGATTCCGCGCGTCCCCCGCTCGTTGGGCACCGAGAGCGGAGCGTCGATCCCGAGTACCACCCCCCGATCCCCGACATGCTCCTCCACGGCTTTCGCTATCTCCTCCACGCTCCCGGCGAAAGCGTTGGCGATGATGCCGCCGCGCTCGTCCAGCACCACGAGACACGACGGCTTCTCCTTCGACTCCCCCGGCCTCCACGCCGGAGCCAGACCCATCAACCTCAAACCTTCACCTCCGTTTTGGATACTTTCTCCGCCACTTCTTCGCAGACCTCGCGACAAACTCCTTCATCCTCATGCTCGACCATGACCCGCACGAGAGGCTCGGTCCCGCTCGGACGAAGCAGGATGCGGCCCTCCGCGCCAAGTTTCTTTTCTGCCTTCGCGACGGCGTCGGCGAGTTCGCTGGAGGCGGCGACTTCCTTCGCGCTCGCCGGGCCGTCCACCTCCACGTTGATGAGCGTCTGCGGATAAACCTCCATCACCCCGGCAAGCTCCGAAAGCGGTTTCTCCAAACGAACCATCACGTCGAGCAGAGAAAGAGCCGTCACGAGTCCATCCCCCGTCGTCACATGCTCCGGGAGGATGACGTGCCCCGATTGCTCCCCGCCGACGGAGGCTTCCGTCCTCCACATCGCCTCGGCGACGTGCCGGTCTCCGACCGGGGTGACTTCGTAAGGAATGCCGAGAGAGTC
Organism: Rubrobacteraceae bacterium; assembly: GCA_050698295.1. Taxonomy (GTDB): domain Bacteria; phylum Actinomycetota; class Rubrobacteria; order Rubrobacterales; family Rubrobacteraceae; genus JACCWD01. The sequence goes on from JBOHBL010000271.1 coordinate 1,704, forward strand.
CATCGCCTTGAAAAAGCCGAGATTGCACATCACGGTGACGACGACGCCTCCGGCGAGAGCGTTCCGCTGCGCCAGATCTCGGGCGAGGATGGCGATTATTTTGTCCCCGTCAACGACGTCCCCTTTCTCGTCCACGGCGAGGACCCGATCCGCATCCCCATCGAAAGCGAAGGCGACGTCATGACCAGCAACGTCGAGCTTCTCGACGCGCGTCGAGCCGCATCCCTCGTTGATATTCGTCCCGTCCGGTTTGTCTCCCGTGACCGAGAGCTTCGCGCCGAGCTTCTCGAATGCCATCGGGACGACTTCATGCGCCGCTCCGTTGGCGCAATCGAGGAGGACCTTTACTCCTTCCGCCTTCGGTCGCAGCCGTTCCAAAACACTCCCCACATATGATCTCGCGGCGTCGTCGAACCTCTCGACCACGCCGATGTCCGCTCCGGTCGGGCGGTCGAAGTCCGGGGCGGAGGCGAGCTTCTCGAGTTTGCTTTCATCACCGTCCGCCAGCTTCTTTCCCTCGCCGGAGAGGAACTTTATGCCGTTGTCCGGGTACGGGTTGTGAGACGCGCTCACTACGACGGCGGCGGAAGCTCCGAGGCGCGGAGCGAGCATCGCGACTCCCGGCGTCGGCAAAACCCCGAGGTCGATGGCTTTCGCCCCGCCGGAAGAAAGACCGGAGATGAGGGCGCATGAGAGCATCTCTCCCGAAAGCCGGGTGTCGCGTCCGACCGGGACGGTCCCACCAAAGACGCGAGCGGCGGCGAGTCCGAGCTGGAAGGCGTCTTCCGGCAAAAGTCCTTTATTCGCGACGCCGCGGACGCCGTCGGTGCCAAACGAGATTTCGCGTTCTTTCAATCGGACCTCCCGTTGCTTTTCGCTCGATGGTCGGGGTACAGTCTGAACCCGAGTTGCTCCCTGTGCGCCAGCGACCTGTAAAAATGCGCGCCCTCATCCGAGG
>JBOHBL010000272.1:0-10882 GCA_050698295.1 Rubrobacteraceae bacterium
ACCTCTCGTTGTCTGACCGTGAGATCCAGTGCTATTCGATGAGGAGCTATGTAACCACTTGGAAGAAAACGGACCCCCAGCGCGCCCGCCTGCTCGACGAACTCCGGCTCCGGGTGGCCTGCTTTGACGCAGAGTTCCACGATCTTCTGAGTCCCGCGTCCCCACCTCTCGACCAATCCGCGCTTGTAGAAGACCTCGGCTACAAGCGGGTTGCGCGGGCGTGAAGGGTGATCCCGCTTCAAATCCTCGACCTTGATCTCCGAGGGAAGGGCGCCGTCGCTCCAGATTTCGAGCCGGTCATCGTAGACTGCGAGGTTCACGGAGCCGCCAACGAGAGCGTAATCCCGGTGGCAAAAGGCGTTGACCAGAGCTTCGCGCAAAGCCACCGGAGGGAACAGGGGCTCGTCCACCCTTTCGAAAAGCCCTGGCTGGATACGCCCGGCGACCGGCAGGTGGCGCCGCAGGAACAGCATGGCCTCATCCAGAAGCCGAAAAGCGTTTCCGTGCACTTGCCGATTATCGAGGAACTCCGTTTTGTCGGTGCCCTTGAACCTCGCCATGCGAAGCTGGCACTGAGGATATCGGGGAAAAGTCGTACGCCGAACAGCACTGCGGCCGCGTTGGAAATGGACCCGTCTATGCTGAGTCCCAGTCTCTCAAGAAGGTCTCCGGCGTCCGTTCCCACGGATTCCGGCAAACGACCGCTCGAAGCGCCCCTCACCGCGGTTCGCAGTATCTCCTCTTCATCCAGATGGCCGATTTCGATCCCGGCTGGCTGGTTTTCCCAGCGATGTCGGACGTGCATGCGCTCAAGCAAAAGCTTCTCGTAACGTTCTTGAGGCATGATGGAAGTCGTCGTGCCAATGCGATGATACGCGCGCCCATCGAAAGTAAAAGGCCCGGCGTTCTTCAGAGATGTCGCGCTCAACACGATGAGTTTGAGAACAGGGGAGTTCGGGAGATCCACGTATTCGATCTCGACCGGCGCCGGCGGCTCGAACTTCTTTATCACACTCGCGACATCCCGCTGCGTCTTATCGGATACCTGCTGACCGGTGATCCTCCCTTCGGGCGTCACGCCGATAATTACTCTGCCACCGCCGGAATTCAAGAAAGCGCACAGCGTCTCCGAGGCGGGCTTGAGCTGTGCCGTTGATTTCTTTAACTCCAACGACTCCGATTCTCCGGCAGCTATGAGCTTTTCGAGTTGCGTCAGATTCAATTTCCCCGCGCCTTGTTGTTTGCGCCTCCATTTTACCGCCCTGAATGCTCGCTCCGGCGACGAAGCAGCGCGTCCACGCTGAAGCGGCTCGTCGGAGCGAAGACGACGTGCAGTCCGAGCGCGATGAGGCCGACGTCTCGGAGGAAAGCGAGCCACAGGTTCGACGACTCCTCGCCCGCCCCAAAGCATCCGCAGTTTATTTCGAGGCCGCGGATCGCTCCTTGCAAAAGAGCAATCGTAAACACAAGCATCAACCCGTTCGTCATCCACGCGGCCGGCTTCGTGAAGAGGCCGAAGATCAGATACAGTCCGAGAAGGACTTCCGCGTAGGGTAAGGAATAGGCGGAAAAAGACGCGAACCATTCCGGGAGGTTGAGTTCGTAGGAGCGGATCGCGGCGGCGAAAGCGCCGGGGTCCAGAATCTTCGGAACTCCGGCGGCGACGAACACCGCGCCCAGGATCAGGCGCGAAGAGAGAGTCGCATAGGGATGAGAAAGCAGGTCTCGCGCGTTCGGCGTTTGGCCTTTAACCATGACGGCGGCTACTATATCATTCTCGAATCGCGACACTTATTCAGAGAAAGGGCTTTCGATGGCTCGCAACACCCTCTCCAGCAAAGATCCCAGGAAATCGGGGCGCAAGATCGGGGACAAAGAACTGAAGGCCGCCTCGGGCGGCAACAGGACTCTCGTCCTCGCTCTCGCCGGTTTCACGGCGATTGCGATACTCGTCATCGCCGCCCTCGCCGTCTTCAGCACAACGGGAGGCGGAGACGCCGAAAACTTCACCGCGAATAACCAGGGTCTGATCTCGACGGGCGAGCAGGTCCCGAACTTCACCGGCGAGAACGTCAACGGCGGCGGGAACGTCTCCCTGAACGGAGATCAGGACGCGACGATGCTGGTCTTTTTCGCTTCGTGGTGTCCGCATTGTCAGCGGGAGGCTCCGGTCATCAGCGAGCTCGAGAGCCAGTACGACGGTTTGAAGGTCATCATGGCGGGCATAGACGGCACGCAGGGCGACGACGCGGAGGCCGTGAGACGGTTCGTCGAGGAGTACGACATCGAGAGTCCGGCGATGTACCAGCCGGAGTTGGGTTCGCCGTACAACGTGCAAGGATACCCGACGGTCTATGTCCTGAACGAGGACGACGAAGTCGTGGGGGCGCATTCGGGAGAGGCTCCCAGAGAGGTTTTCGAGGGTTGGATCGAGGAGGCCCTCGGATAGGCGGGAGGTCGTCATGCCGGTAGAGTTCAAGAGCGGCAACTCCGGCTACACCCTCGGGGTGGAGGAAGAGCTGTGCATCGTGGACGCCTCCACGGGCGAACTTGTCCCGAAGATCGAAGAGATCATGGCAAGACTGCCCGAAGACCTCCGCGAGTTCGTTTCCTACGAACTTTTCCAGTCGGTGCTGGAGATCAAAACCCCCCCCTGCGAGTCCGTTCAGGAAGCGGAAAGGATCCTCCGCGAACTGCGTAGCCGCGTCGGTTCGTGGACGGCGGCGTGCGGAGCTTCTCTCGCCTCGGCGGGGACGCATCCTTTCTCGAAGTATCGGGATCAGAAGATCACGGACCAGGAACGCTACCGTCGGGTCATAGACACCCTGCGCTGGATCGCCGCCCGCGAGGTCATTTTCGGCCAGCACGTCCACGTCTCGGTCCCCGGCCCGCAAGAAGCTATTCAAGCCCACAACCGCCTCGCGGAACAAGCTCCCCTTCTTCTGGCGCTTTCCGCCAACTCTCCGTACTGGCAGGGGATGGACACGGGCTTCGAGTCGAGCCGGGTGAAGATTTTCGAGACGTTCCCGAGGGCGGGGATGCCCCCCGCCTTCCCGGACTACGAGTCCTTCGAGAGCTACGTGGACCTCATGGTCGAGTCGGGCGCGATGGACGACTACACGTTCTGCTGGTGGGACGCGCGCCCCCACCCGAAGTTCGGCACCATCGAACTTCGCGTCCTCGACTCCCAGACCTTCCTTAAAGACACCGTCGCCCTCACCGCCCTGACCCGCTGCATCGTCGCCCGCTCCCTCGAAGGCGAAGCCCCCAAAGGCCCATACGACCGCGAACTCGGCCTCGAAAACAAGTGGCGCGCCTCGCGACACGGCATGGACGCCGCCTTCTTCAGCCTCGCCGAAAGGCGTTCCATCCCCGCGACCGACCTCGCCCGCTCCCTCGTCGAAAACCTCCGCGAACACGCCCAAGACCTCGCCTGCGAGGACGAACTCATGCACGTCCTCGAAATAGTAGAGCGAGGTAACGGAAGCCAAAGACAACGTGAGATCTACGCCGAAAGCGGAGACTACCTCGATGTGGTCGCCTTCCTCATAGAAAACACCCGCCCCGCGATGGCCGGCGATCCAAATTAGGCCACAGGTCTCCTCTTCGAGAAAGGCGGCGAGTAGCGGAAGCCACTTCCTGAAACCTGTAGCCTTTTATTCCTCGAAGCCCATGCTCCACACGCGGTCGAGGTCGTAGTTCGAGTACGTGCGAAAAGCGACCATCGTCTCTGTCCTCGCGACGCCGGGGACCTGGGCTATTTTGCCCGGAACTATGTCGTTGAGGCTCTCGAAGTCCGGGATACGGACCATGACGACGAGGTCGTAGGGGCCGGTGACGGAGTAGGCTTCGGTGACGCCTTCTATCTCGATTATGGCCTGCGCCGCCTCCTGAACCCGTTCGCCTTCGGTGGTGACGAGGACTATCGCCGTTACCAAGTCTACTCCCCTTTCTCACATCCCGAACGTTATGGCGCCGGTGAGCGTGTTGTTGTCCAGAAACTCTTCGTATTCTACGGGGCCGGCCTCGACGGTGACCTCGGCGGTCTCGTCCACCACGCCGGGACGGAAGCCGGATATCTCCACGGTCGCCTGTCCTCCGTTGGCCTCTATGCGCTCGATGGTGGCGCTCTGGGCCTGCCGCTCGGCCTGCGTGTTCACTATGACCTCGACGGGGACGGCGGTTTCGGGCACTTCTCCCTGGTTCTCCACCGTCACGGAGAAGACCGGCTCGTCGTTGCCGGTCAGGACGACGTTCCCGCCCGGATAGAGAGGTTGTCCGGCGACGGCGACGGCGGCGGCGGCGACGCCATGCAGGGCGTTCGGGTCGTTTCGAGCCCCGCAGGGCTCGTCGGTCCCGACGTCGACACCTGTCTCCTCGTAGTCCATGAACGGCGGAGGTTCCTCGATGAAGTCCTGATCCCGCGTCTGCCCGACGCTTTCGAGGGAACCGTACACCGACGGGAGGTAGTGGTTCCTCAAGATGCCGTCGCTGAGACGGTAGCTGTCTGTAGCCTGCGCGAGGACTTCCTGAAAATCGTCCGGGTTCTCGGCGGCGTTCGCCAACCTCTCGGTCGCCTCGGCGCGGATGCCCAGGGCGCTCACGAGGTAGTGGTCTCCGCTCTCGAATTCGGGAGGCACCTCCTCGTTGCCCAGAGCCCGACTGTAGAGCAACTCGGATTGGTTGGCCGCCTGGCTGAGGGTTTCGGCGTTCAGGTTTTCAGGCTCGCCCTCGGCGTTGGCCAGCGCGGGCTGGAGCTGTTCGTTTCCCACGTTGGAGGAGTCAGATAGGAGGCTGTCGGCGCTGGTCACGTATTTGCGGATCTGGGTCGATTCCTGCGTCGCGACGCAGCCTCGGACCACGAAAAAGATGAACACGAAAGCCAGGAAGAGAAAAAAGATCGAACCGAGCATCGTCAGCCAGGCCGGGAGGGTTCTCACGCGGCGCTGCTTCTGGCGTCCCCCTCCGGCGGGCCTTCTTCCGCGCTGCGCGGACCTGCGGGATCTTTCTCGCTCTGCTATCTCAAAAACCCCCTCCGCTGCGTGGGCGAGGGGGGACTCGAACCCCCACGTCCTCTCGGACACTAGACCCTGAACCTAGCGCGTCTACCAATTCCGCCACTCGCCCGCGAAAAACACTCTTTGAACCTCGCTCCTTTTGAGGTCCGAAGTTTCGGAGATTCTACCAGCAAGAAGATGCGTTTGGCGAATCGCGGCGGCTCGATGGCTTACAATATCCTCCAGGCCGTGGCAGAGACTCGCTACATAGAGGGGCAGAGCCGCTACGCGCTCTCCGAGATGATCGGGCGCGGCGGCTTTGCGACCGTCTGGCGAGCGAGGCCGATGGGCGGCTTTTTTTCCGGCGAAGACGTCGCGGTAAAGGTCATCCCCGTCTACAACGCGCCCGAAAGGTCGCGGGCGCTGCGAGAGGGTCAGATCTCCGAGTGCCTCAAACACCCCAACATCGTCGAGACCCTCGAAGTCATCCCCGGCGAACAGGAGGTCTACCTCGTCACCGAGTTCGTCCAGGGACTCCCGCTGGACGAGGCGGCCAAGTACTACGACATCGAAGAAGTCATCGACTCGCTCGCCCAGATCCTCGAAGCCCTGGTCTACGCCCACGCACAGGGCATCGTCCACCGCGACATCAAACCCCAAAACGCCCTCGTTGACCGCCGCGGCACCGTCAAACTGACCGATTTCGGGGTGGCGTACAGAGCCGGAGACACGAGATTGACCCGGGTCGGGTTCGCCGTGGGGACTCCGGGGTACATCGCGCCGGAGATCCTCGACGGCTCGGACCCGTCGGATCTCACCGACATCTACGCGGTCGGGGCGACGGCGCGCTCTCTCCTCTCTCACCAGCCCGAGGAGCCTCCGAGACGGATGAGGGAGTTCATAGACCGGGCGACCTCCCCGAACCCCGCGCACCGCCCGCAGGGCGCCTGGGAGGCCCTCAAGCTCCTGACCGGAACCAAAGCCCCGCCCCCCGTGAAAAAGACCCGGCAGGTCGAAAGACCGCTCGAAAAACGCGATAAAAAGCCGGTCGAGCGGATGCCCGAAAGCCTCGTCGGGATCGCGCTGCGAACCGCGAACGGCGCCGCGGCCGCCTACCTGGGGTATCTGCTCGGCAGCGGTCTTTTGCTTTTGAACGGAGCGGAGTCGGCGGGGATAGCCGCCGGGTTCGGGGTCGCGGGATACCTGCTGCCCCGGCTCGCGGCGGTTGGCGTCATCGTCGCGCTGGCGGTCGCGCTGCTTCAGAGCGGCGTGGGCCTGGGGCTCGCGGTTCTGGCTCCGGCGGCGGGAGTCGTCTGGGTCGCGGGGTCGGGTACCCTCGACAGAGGAGCGAAGCGTCTCCCTTTAGGTCCGGTGCTCGCCGTCCCCCTCGCCGCCGTTAACCTCGCGGCCGGGATGCCGCTGTTGCTCGGCGCCATCATGCGCCCGCTTTCAGCAGGTCTTTCGGCGGCCTTCGGGGCTGGGATCCTGCTAATGGACGATGTTTTGAGGGGGGATGGAGTACTCCCCTTCTACGGTGGGACGCCGTTTCGGGAGATACCGCGAGAGTATGGTCCATCGGGTCTCGTCGGCCACCTCGAAAGGATCGTCACAGGCTACCCGGAGGTCCTCGTTTTGCCGGTCCTGTGGGCGATCATGGCCGTACTGGTCTCGTTGGGAGAGTGGACGAGGCGGCCTTTCGCGGGACTCGTTCTCGCCGTTGTGACGGGCATCGTCGCGTATTCGGTCTTCGTCTCGGATGGTCGGGATGCTTTGACGGAGGCTATGACTTCTCTTGCCCTCGCGTCTATAATGTACGCGGTGCTACGGTACCTCGTGTCACGGGCGAGAGGCTAGGGTTTCTTGGGTTTCCTCAAAGGCATCGAAAAGCGGATGGAAGGGTTGGTCGAAGGCGTCTTCGGTCGAGCCTTCCGCAGGCGCATCCACCCCGTCGAGATCGCCAAGGGCCTCACCAAGCAGATGGACGAGGGCCGGATGGTTTCGATCTCCCGCACCTACGCCCCGAACGACTTCACCGTCCACCTCTCCGAAGACGACGCCGAAGCCATACAGGCATACGAAGCGTCGCTGAGGGACGAGCTGATCCAGTACGCCTCCACCCACGCCGATACGAAGAGCTATCATCTTATGACCCCCCCTCGCGTCCGCTTCACCACCGAGGACACCCTCAAGTTCGGGGAGTTCGGGGTGACGGCGAAGCTGACGGGCGGAGACGGGCCGCGCGAGAAAGACGCGCCGCAGGACACCTCGGGACAGACGCGCATCTTCAAGACCGAGCAGACGACGGGCGGTTCGATGGACCAGGGGACGGCGGCGATATCCGCGGACGAGGCCCGTCAGCACGGTCTTGCGCGCGAGATCGTGGAGATGGTGACGGAGAGCGGACACGCCCAGCCGCTCGAAGGCGCCGGACCGTGGACGGTCGGGCGCTCGCAGGACAACGACGTCGTCGTCTCCGACCCGAACGTGTCCAGGAAGCACGCGCGCCTGATCCGCGAGGAGAACGGCTTCGTCGTCGAAGACCTCGGCTCGACGAACGGCACGCTCCTCGACGGCGCCCCCATAGACCGCGAGCGCATCGAGAGCGGCGACGAGCTGACCTTCGGGCAGACCCCGGTTCGCTTCGTGCGTCGGATAGACGCGCCGGACGGCAACGGCGGAAACCGGAGAAGGTAATGCTGGAGCTTCAGGTGCCGCTTTTGGCGGCGAAGGCGCTCCTTTTGCTTCTGCTCTTCGCGTTCGTCTACGTCGTGGTCAGGCGCGGCATCGGGGATCTGAGGGACGTCCCCGACGACGATGAGTTCCACCCCGGCGCGGGGGTTTCTCGCGGCGCCTACGCTCCGCAGCGTCCCGCCGAGGTTTCGGAGCTCGTCGTCGAAGACTCGGACGTGCTGGCCGCCGGCACGCAGTTTTCCATCGAGAACGGCTCGACGAGCATCGGGAGGTCTTCGGGGAGCGACATCGTCGTCAAGAGCGACGACTACGCCTCGGGCAGACACGCGCGGCTTTCGCGGCACGGAGGTCTGCTCTACGTCGAGGACCTCGGCTCGACCAACGGCACCTTCGTCAACGGCAGAAAAACGGTCGGGGCGACGCCGCTTCGCGACGGGGACGCCGTGAGGGTGGGCTCGACCACGTTCAGGTTCGTGGAGTAAGCTAGTCGGATGTTTTATCTGGAACACTATGGTTTGACCGACGCGGGCAAAGTCCGCGAGAACAATGAGGACTCGCTGCTTCTCGGAAGCGGCGAGGACGAGACCCTGTTCGCCGTGGCCGACGGAATAGGCGGTTTCGAGGCCGGAGAGGTCGCCAGCCGCATCGCCGTGGGGGTTCTGGAGAGGATGGATCCCGACGACTCTTTCGAGGACGCCGTGAGAGAGGCGAACAGGCGCATCCGAACCGCCGCCAAAGGCGACGAGAGGCTCGCCGGGATGGGCACGACCATCGTGGCCGTCCGCTTCGGAGGCACGATGCAGAACCCCACCGCCGAAATCGCCCACGTCGGCGACTCGCGGGCGTATCTGCTGCGCGGCAAAGAGATGAAGCCGATCACCGAGGACCATTCCCTCGTCGCCGAACTCGTGCGAAGCGGAGACCTCACCCGCGCCGAAGCCGCCGATCATCCCCAGAAAAACCTCATCACCCGCGCCCTCGGCGCCGAGGAGAACGTGACCACCGATGCCTCGACGCTCACCGTGCAGGCCAAAGACCGCTTTTTGCTCTGTTCGGACGGGCTCTCGGACATGGTCAGGGAAGAAAAGATACAGGCCATCCTCAACGAATCGCCCGACGACCCCGAGATCCCGGCCAAACGCCTCCTCTCCGAAGCCCTCGAAGCGGGCGGATCAGACAATATAACCATCATCGTCGTGGACGTGAGAGAACGCGAGGCTCCCGAAGAAAAGAGCCGGGACCGTTCCAGCGGAACCCGCGAGATGCGGGCCGTGAGCCCGGAAGCCGCGCGGGGAGGATTCGAGGGCGCCCGGTCCAAAGCCCGCAAGGGGAGTTCCAGTCGGCGGAGAGGCTCGAAGAGGAAGTCGAAGCTCGGGAAGGTACTCGGGGGGATCATCCGGGGGGCCGCCGCGCTGGCGGTGCTGGCCCTGCTGCTCTCGCCCGCTTACCTCTGGGGCTCGACTCGCCACTACCTCGACGAAGACAATGGGGAAGTCGTCGCCTACAGGGGTCTCCCCTACACCGTCGCGGGCATCTCGCTCAACGAAGAGGTGCAAAGGACCGGCCTCGCAATCGAAGAAGTCGCGCCCGCCTACCGCGACCCCATCCAGAACAACACCTACTACGAGCGGGAAGACATCGAACAAGTCCTCGATCAGATGGAGGCCGACGCTCGCCAGAACGAACAAGAAGAGCGCGAAGCCGCCGAGGAGCGGCAAAACGAACAGGAGCGGAACGCCACGCGAGATCGGGGGAACTAGAGCATGGCCCAGCGCGCCACCATGCCCATGATCCTCGCGCTCGCCATCTGCACTCTGGGTTTCGCGACCCTCATCTTCGTTCAAGAAGCGACCAGCCCGCCCCTGATCTACGGCGCATACTACGCGGGCACGTTGTTCGTGCTCTACCTCGCCATAAGGCTGTGGCTTCCCAACTCAGATGTCCTGATATTGCCCATCGTCACCATGCTCACCGGCATCGGGCTCGTCATGATCTTCCGCCTGACCTTCGACATCGAAGGCGTCGAGGGGCTCGCGATCACGCAGGCCGGTTGGATCCTGGTCGGCTGCGGAGCGATGTTCCTGACGGTCCTTCTTTTTAGAAACTACCATCGCCTCTTCGACTACAAATACCTCTTCGCCTTCGCCGCGATAGCCCTGATCTGCCTGACCTTCACACCCTTGGGCTACGAGGTGAACGGCGCGAGGCTGTGGGTCCAACTGGGCCCCGTAAACTTCCAGCCCTCGGAGTTCGCCCGCATCGCCCTCATAATCTTCTTCGCCGGGTACCTGGCGGAGAAACGCGACCTGCTCGCCGCCACGAGCCGGACGTTCATGGGCATTCAAATCCCCTCCCCTAAATACTTCGGTCCCGTGGCGCTGGTGTGGGCGGCGTCCCTGGGCCTCCTCGTCTTCGAGAAGGACCTCGGAAGCAGCCTGCTGTTCTTCGCCGTTCCGCTTTTGATGCTCTACGTCGCGACGGGCCGGATGGCTTACGTTATTTTGGGAACTTTGCTCTTCGCGGTCGGTTCGTCGGCCACCTATTTCATATTCGGACACGTCCAGACGCGGGTTCAGGCGTGGCTCGACCCGTGGGAGGACCCCGACGGCACGGGATTTCAGGTCCTCCAGAGCATCTTCAACATCGCCGATGGAGGTTTGACGGGAACGGGCCTCGGAGGGGGTTTCTCCCAGACCATCCCCGAAGTCCAGACCGACTTCATCTTCGCCACCGTCGCCAGCGAACTGGGCCTGCTCGGAGCGACCGCCGTGCTGCTCGCCTTCCTCGTCTTCGTGTACCGGGGCATAAAAGTATCCCTCATGGCCGGGGACGACGCCTCCAAACTCCTCGCCTACGGCCTGACGGTCATGTTCGCCGCGCAGACGCTCATCATCGTCGGCGGTGTCACGAGGTTGATCCCCCTGACAGGCATCACTCTGCCGTTCGTCTCCTACGGCGGCTCGTCGGTCGTCGGGAGCTTTGTCCTGGCGGGCCTCCTGCTCGTGATCTCCGAGAAAGCCGGACAAAGAGAGCGAGCGATGGCGACTTATGAGGGGGCGAGATGAACCGCCACCTCAGAAGGACTTTCTACCTCTTCGCCCTCGGGTTCGTGTGTCTGGTCGGGATGCTCGCCTACTGGCAGGTCTACGCGAGGGAATCCCTGGCGAACAATCCCGAGAACGCCCTCCAGACCA
>JBOHBL010000273.1:0-1765 GCA_050698295.1 Rubrobacteraceae bacterium
CGCCCCAGCGCGCCTTCGCACGCGCCAGAAACGACGGCTCTTGACTGGGCCCCGAGCCCGCGACGATCTCCTCGAAGCCCGGCATGAACCCTGTCTTGCGGCGGTGCTCGGCACGTACCTGGTTCACGGTCTTTTCCCATTCCGCGCTCAGGCCGGCCTTCTCGAAGCAGCGTCGAGCCCGTTCGAAGTGGGCTAGCGCGACGTCGTAGTATTTGCTCTTCTTTGCAGTGACGATGCGCATCCCCTGGGCGCGCCAAAGCCTCGCGGCCACGTCCGGGCGAGTCTTCTCCAGCTTTTCCGCCGCCGGCTCCGTAGTGTAATGGCTCACGCCTTCGAGGGCGTCGTCCTGGCTCCTGCCCACGAGCTGCGCGAGACGTTCTACTTCCTGGGTTTCGAGGAGCAACTGGATCACGTCGCTGAGGTTGGCACCCCGCGCGGCGTCGATGGCCTTCTCGTGCCAGAGTGAACGCTCGGGTTTGGACACAAACTTCATGAGCTCGTCGTAGGTGTGCTGGCTCGGGCGCTCGCGATACGCGGCCCAGGTAGCTTCGAGCGCCTCGCCGCCCCGGCCGAGCTTCGTGAGCAGCACACGCTTGAGCTTGGCGAGGTCGTGAGCCGCCATGGACGCGGGCGCGCTTTTCTCATCGATGGCTAGGCCTCGCTCGACCCAGGCCAGGGCATCCGCGGGTTTGCGACGTGCGACGAGTAGGGTGGCCAGGGCATGGCAGTCCCGAACGGTGAGCCCCGTCTCCTCGGCGAGCGCCACGTAGGCCTGCACGTTTTTCTGCGCCTGGTAGAGTGTGCGCAACGTCTCGCCCCAGCGCCGACGAGCATGCTCGGGGCTGCTCCGAAGCGACCCGCCGGAAGCGGGCTTGATCGTAGCAGCGGCGTCGAAGCGCGCGCGGATCTGCCTTTCGAAGGCCGCGAGTCCCGCCTTGTCGAACGCCTGGGCGACGTCCTTTTCGAGCTGGTGGCAGAAGCCGTAGGGATCATTGTCCATCCAGGCGAGGAGGCGAGTGGCCGTGTCGTTGGGATCCGCGCCCGCAGCCTGCCTGGCCTCGATCCAGCCGCAGTAGAGGTCCGCGACGAGCTGCCCGAAGCCGCCGCTCGAGTCGTCCAGCTCTTCCACCTTCTCGTAGCACCCCGCGAGGAACGTCTCGTAGAGTCTGATGGCTCGGTCCAGGTCGCTTTGCTTGAGCTCGGCGATACTGGCCGCGATCTCCTCCAGGCCACTGACGAAGGAGAAGCAGGCGCGATCTGGGATGAACGCTGCTGGATGGAGAGCCAGCTCAACCGCGCGCTCGAACGGGTCTGGCTTGCGGCGAGGCTTCCTGGTCATCGCCCGCCTCGCTTGGCCTTTGGGGCGTCCTTCAGATGTGGCTTCATCTCGTCCTCGGTGTGGATCGCCGTGAAGCTCGAGTCATCGCCGTGATGAAAATAAATGTGGCCGCCCAGGGTGCCATCCGGGTTAAGTGCCACCCACCCTCGGCCGCTCACCGAATCGCCCTCGTCGTTGCCCTCTCAGGTGAACTCGACGAACGGCCGGCCGTCTCGCTGCCCATGGCGGCAATCCATCCAACCCTCGACCGCGATGAAGCGGAATTGCCCGGAGCGCCTGCCGTCGAGGCTGAAGAAGGCGGGGCCGAGCAAATCGAAGTCCTCCCGGTCCCAGAGGTCCATCTCGGTGATGCGCCACTTCCCGGAGACGGTTGCCGCTGCGCGACCTTTTGGTCACCCGCTTACCGGCCAGACGCTCATGCTGATG
>JBOHBL010000274.1:0-1765 GCA_050698295.1 Rubrobacteraceae bacterium
GCCTTGCTCCGGTAGTCGCGTTCGTCCCAGAACTCGTCGTAGACGGGATCGGGGTCGTAGCCGTACTCGGTGTGTTGGATCCTCTCGCACGGGTTTATGTGGTCCGCGAGCGCGTCGGCGAACTGCGGCTGCGTCGGGTCGGTCGGGGGCAAGAAGCCGAAGCCGAAGTCGAAGGCCAGCGGCGTGTCGAAGCCCTCGTCGGTGGGGCGTTCGGAGTTGAGGAAGTAGCGGATGCCGCCGCCGTAGGCGTAGTCGTACCAGCGGTCTATGGCGACCTGGGGGATGATGGCGGTCAGGTGCTCCGGAGCTTCGATGGCCGCCGAAATCTGGGTCGTCCCGTCGTAGGAGCCCCCGATCATGCCGGCCTTCCCGTTGCTCCAGTCTCGGGTGCCCAGGAAGTCCACGACCGCCGCTCCCGTTTCCCTTTCGGCGATGCCGCCGTAGTCGTAGCAGCCGCTCGACTCGCGCGTTCCCACCACGTCGAAGACGGCCCTGGCGTACCCGCGCGGCGCGAAATAGTCGGCCACCGAGTCGTCCGCGGTGGAGCCTGCGAGAGGACTCGGGCTCTTGAGCACATTGTAGGGCGAGTACGTGAGGATCACCGGCACATCCACGCCATCCGGGACGACGGGTCGCTTGACCTCGCCGTAGATCGTGCCGTGCTCCGTCTCGACCCGGTACTGCTCGGTGACGAATTCGGTGTACTTCGGCTGGCTCTTGCCCCGCGTCGTCTCGTAGCCTTCGTCCCGCTCCCCGTCCGGTTGTCCGCTAGCCGCTGCGGGCGCGAAGACCAGCATGGTTAGCGCGGCCAGCAAGGCCAGATACAACGTCCTTCTCATCTTTCCCTCCAGATTTTCATCCCTGAAGAAGGGTTTCTCCCCCTGACCTGAACAGAGGCGTCGCGCGCCATTCCGCCCGAATTCCAGAATGTCATGATACAAGATTCGCAAGGAAATTCATGAAGCGGGCGTCCGCCTTTCTCCTCGGGCGAATTTTACAATTTTCGTCGTACCACCATTGATATACTGGCATCTCAACTTCAGGCGGGAGGAACGAATGAAGGCAGCCCTTTTCATACCTTGCTACGTGGACGCGATGTTCCCGGAAGTCGGGGTGAGCGTTGTGCGGGTTTTACGGAACCTCGACGTGGACGTGACCTACCCCGAAGGCCAGACGTGCTGCGGCCAGCCCGCCTTCAACTCCGGCTTCTTCGACGAGTCGCGCACCGTCGCCAAACACTTCATGAACGTCTTTGAGAAAGAAGACTTCGACCACATAGTCTGCCCGTCCGGATCCTGCGCCACGATGGTCTCGCACTACTACCCGTTCGTCTTCAAAGACTCGCCCGACGAACGCGAGCGTTCGGAAGAACTGGGCCACAGGGTCCGCGAGTTCTCGGATTTCCTCGTGAATGTTTTGGGAGTCGAAGACCTCGGCGCGAAGATGAACGGCAGGGCTGTGTTTCATACCGGATGCCACCAACGGCGTGAGCTTGGGATATTGAACGAGCCGCGAGAGCTTCTTCGCAACGTGGACGGACTCGAACTCCTCGATTGGGAGAACGAGGAGCTTTGTTGCGGCTTCGGCGGGACCTTCGCCGTCAAAATGCCCGAGGTCTCGACCGCGATGGCCGACGAGAAGATAGAAGCCCTCGAAAGGAGTGGCGCGGACACCCTCGTCTCGTGCGATTCGAGCTGCCTGATGCACCTCGCCGGGAGGATCCGGCGCCAAAGGATCGGGACTCGCGTTATGCACCTCGCCGAAG
>JBOHBL010000275.1:0-1688 GCA_050698295.1 Rubrobacteraceae bacterium
CCAACGCCTTCAACCTGCTCGACAACATGGACGGCTTAGCCGCCGGCATCGCGGCGATCGCGGCCGGCGTCCTCCTCGTGCACGCGCTGCAGGCCGGCAACACCATGCTCGCCCTCGCGGCCGGAACCGTCTGCGGCGCGGCGTTGGGCTTTCTCGTCTTCAACTTCAATCCCGCCACCATCTTCATGGGAGACGGCGGCAGCCTCTTCCTCGGCTATTCTCTTGGGACGCTCTCGCTCATGGACCTGGGAAGCCGGCCCCTCGTCAGCTTCTCGATCATCGCCGTGCCCCTCTTCGTCCTCGCGATCCCCATCTTCGACACGACCCTCGTCACGATCCTGCGCGTCGCCAACCGCCGCTCGATCGCGCAGGGAGGCCGCGACCACTCGAGTCACCGGCTGGTCTCCCTGGGGCTCTCCGAGCGCCGCGCGGTCCTGACGCTTTACGCTCTCTCTCTCGCGGCGGGGGCGTTCTCGCTCCTGCTCCCCCGCTTCCGCGCCTCGCTCGTCGTCGTTTTGAACTTGCTCGCGACGCTCCTCGTCTATTACTTCGGCGCCTACCTCGGGACCGTCCGCGTGTATCAGTCCGACCCGCAGGTCGTCGCCGAGGCGCGCCGGCGCGGTCTCTTCGTCCTCGACACTTTCATCGCATACAAGCAGCGCATCCTGGACGTTTCCGTTGACCTCGTCATCGTGGCCGTCTCCTACGTCGCCGCCTATCTACTGCGCTTCGAAGGCGTCCTGTCGGACCTTTACCTGACTCTGGTGCTCCAGTCTCTCCCCTTCCTCGTCGCCGCCCGGCTCCTCGCCTTCTTCGCCTTCGGCCTCTACCGCACAATTCCGGGCGCGTTCTCCCTCCACGACTTTTTGGCCATCGTGAAGTCGGTGGCCGTGTCGTCGGCCGCCTTCGTGACCGGCCTCGTCCTCGTCACCCGCTTTGCCAACTACTCCCGAGCCGTCATGGTGATTGACGCCGTTCTGACGATCTCGGGCATCACGTTCGCCCGCATCGCCCTCCGCTCGCTCCGTGAGATCTTTAGCGGGTTCTCCCATGCCGACGGAAGGCGGGTCATCATCGTCGGGGCAGGCTCTCTCGGGGAGGCCGCGGTTCGCCTCCTTCGGACGGACCAGAACGGCAGCTACCGCATCGTCGGCTTTCTGGACGACAGCCCCGACAAGATCGGCCGCCGGCTCTACGGCTTCCCCGTTCTCGCGCCGCTCGACCAGATCGACCAGGTCGCGGAAGGGGAGGAAGTCCAGATGGTCGTTCTCGCGTGCTCCAGGCTCGATCCGGCGAAGCGATCGCGCATCGAGGAAGCCTGCCGCAAGCGCTCGATCGAGACGCGGGAGATCCGCTTAACCTGACACCCGTCCCGCCAGATCCTTTTTCGCGATACGGCGTTAGGGCTCGAGACGGAGGTCCGCCGTGACCGGCAACTCGAACAGATCACTTCTCAAGAGCCGCGTCGAGAAGAAGAGAACTTCGAGGTTCTCGATCTCTCCGGTCTGGGGATTGAGACGGGCAACGACTTCGTCCCCGACCTCTTCCGACTCTTGCTCGGGGTACGGGAAGCGTTTGTCGATGTGGAGGATGTCGGCCTCGCGGTCGTACCGGAAAATCAGCCTTGCTGCCATTCAACATCTCCTTCCGCCAGTCTCCTGGCGAGGTGGGCGGTAACGATCCAGTGG
>JBOHBL010000276.1:0-1299 GCA_050698295.1 Rubrobacteraceae bacterium
CCCGTCGAAGACGACGCCTGGATTGCCTGCCTGGAGGCGAACCCGGATTGCCATCTCGACTCGGACTTGGAGCGGAGCCCTCTGATCAGCTTCCTGACGCCCCGAGAGCGTGAGGCGGTCCTGCGCAGAAATGAGTCGAACCTGCCGCCGGAGGCCAAACCCCATGACGAGAAGCCGCCGCGACCCCCGAAGGAGAGCGAGCTCCGGCTGGTCACCGGCCTGCCGAAGGGCGTCGTGCGAGATCTTTTCAAGCTCGAAGGCTGCGGTTCGAACGCGAAGTCACGCAACTTCAGTTACGCCATCATGGATTTCCGCGCCGACGGCCTACCCCGTTACGTCGAAGTGCAGGCAACCCCCTCCCGGGTCTCGTGCCGCCGCGCTGCTGAGTCCCTGTTTCTCATGGCGCTCGCGCCGGCGGACGAGTACGTGCCTCCCACGCGTCAGATCGCCTACGTCGCGCCCCTGAGCCCGAACGAGATGCTGTGCAATGAGGGCAGCTCACCGGCGCCCGGCTCGAGAGCCGAAGCGGCGCCGAATGTCGTCCGGATTCGCGCCGACGTCGTGCCGCCTCAGCTGATTAAAAAAGTCAAACCCTTCTATCCGGAAGCCGCACGCCAAAACCGGGAGCAAGGCGTCAGCATCTACCAAGCCATCATCACCTCCACCGGATGCATCCGCGACCTGAAACTCCTCCGCAGCTCCACCCAGCTGCTCGACGTCTCCGGCATTCTGGCCATCTCCCAATGGCGATACCGCCCGGCAACCCTCGACGCCCGGCCGGTGAACGTCTACTTGACTGTCACCGTGACCTTCCGACTGACTCCTCGCTAAGTACCCGGCTCTCGTAAATATGATGACGCACCGAGAGGGTCGAAGCGCTCCGCCGGCAAGGCCCGCGACCGAGGCATATCGATAGCAGATATGCCGCAGGGAGCGCAACGCAGCCGGAGGGGATGTGGCGGACCTCGAATGCCATCGGATTTGCGCAGCGGGGGACTAAGCCGCCGCGACCCAGAGAGAGATCAATACACGACCAGGCCCAGCGCCAGGACGCCCATCAGCGCGGGACCAAAGGGGCTTGGACAGGACCCGCGGCGAGCCACCGATGTCGCGGACCTCGCGATTCACGCGCGGACGATTTCACGAACGAAGAACGATGGACGCCGGCGCCCGGACTTCATTTGTCCATCGCGGGTGTCACGCTCGTCTCCGTCGGCGGTTTGATCGGGTAGAGTCCTTTTTCGGTGTCGCTCCAGCAACTGCTGCCCTTCGCGGTGGAAGACAACGCCACGTCCCGGC
>JBOHBL010000277.1:0-4630 GCA_050698295.1 Rubrobacteraceae bacterium
GAGCCTCATGACGAGGGCGTTCGTCTCCTCCGGCACGTCCGGGTTCATGGTATTCGGCGGGACGGGCGACTCGTTGACGTGCATCGTGGAGACGGAGATGGGGTTGTCCGCGACGAAGGGCGGCTCTCCGGTGAGCATCTCGTAGAGGACGATGCCCAGAGAGTACAGGTCGCTTTTCGGGGTGGCCCTCTCGCCCATCGCCTGCTCGGGGGACATGTACGAGGCGGTCCCGAGGACGGTCCCCGTCCGCGAGAGCGTGTTCGATGATGCGGGGCGAGCGATGCCGAAGTCCGCGACCTTCACGTCGCCTCGTTCGGTGACGAGCACGTTCTGAGGTTTTATGTCGCGGTGGACGATCCCCTGCTCGTGGGCTTCTTCGAGGGCTTCGGCGACTTCCATCGCCACCTCGACCGCCGTTCGCGGGTCGAGCCTCCCACGCTCCTCGATGATCTCCTTGAGCGTACCGCCGGGGAGATATTCCATCGCGATGTAGTATTCGCCGCTCCCGGCGCATCCCTGGTCATAAACGGGCACGATGTTCGGATGTGATAGCGCCGCCGCGCTCCTCGCCTCGCGCTTGAAACGCTCGACGAACTGCACATCACCCGCGCAATGCGGCGCCATGAGCTTCAGCGCCACGTCGCGGTCGAGGACGGTGTCGCGCGCGAGGCATACATCGGCCATCCCGCCGCTCCCCACGGTCTCGATGACCCGGTACCGGTTGTCCACGAGCGCGCGCTGCATGGCCTCTGTGTACCCGAAGAGCGCCATGAATCAAACGGCTTCCCTTGACCGCGAGCGATCCGCTGGGCTACAGTCGGGAGCCGAGGAAAACGCCGGTTTGCAAGTACAGACAAACCGGGAGTTCGAGAGAGTCGAGGAAGAGATGAAGCGAGTCGTTGTTTTCGGGTTCGTGCTGGCGTTGTTGCTCGCCGGGTGCGGATCTCAGGGAGGTTCGGAGCAGGGTTCGACGGAGTCGTGCGATGTGGATGACCCGCCGCTGTTCGAGGAAGGCGTGTTGACTGTCGCCACCGATAGGCCCGCCTATCCGCCGTGGTTCGAGGGATCGCCGGAGGATTATTCGGGGTTCGAGGGCGAGGTGGCGAACGAGATCGCCGAGAGGATGGAACTCCCGATCACGTGGGTCGTCGAGCCGTTCAACCGCTCGTACGCGCCGGGCGCGAAGGACTACGACTTCGACATAAACCAGATCACGATCACGCCCGAGCGTGAAGAAGCCGTTGACTTCTCCGACGGCTACTTCGATAACGCGCAGGGCATCATCGCCCTCGAAGACTCTCCGGCGGCGGACGCCGAGTCGCTGGCGGACCTGCGAAGCGTCCAGCTCGGGGCGCAGGTCGGAACGACGAGCCTGAGTTTCATCAACGAGGAGATAAGTCCTGAGACCAAGGTCAGCGTCTACGACACGACCAACGACGCGAGGAGCGCGTTGGAGAACGGCCAGATCGACGCATTCGTCACCGACCTCGTGACGACCGTGTACCTGCGGGACTTCGAGATCGAGAACTCCGTCGTGGTCGGTCAGTATCCGGTGAACGAGCAGTTCGGGATGCTCTTCCAGCAGGAGAACCCGCTCGTCGGTTGCGTGAACGAAGTCCTCGGCGAGATGAAGGAGGACGGCGCTCTGGAGAGCCTCGAAGAAGAGTTCCTCCAGCAATACCTCGAAGTCCCGGCGCTCGAAGAGTAGTGACGACGAGGGGCGCCGGATCGGGAGGCGAACTCCCTCCACCCGCCTCCGGGCGAGGCTCGAAGATGCTCGGCGGGAGAGCGGTGCTCGTTTCGAGCGTCAGCACCGTGCTGTTCTTTACCCTCATCGCCGTCATCGTCGCGCTCGCGCCGGGGAGCGAAGTCGTCGCGGAGAGGTTCTTTAGCTGGAATGACCTCAAAAACTCCTTCTTCGGGACACAGACGAGTCCTTCGATCGTCGGGGCGTTCTTGCTCAACGTGAGGATCTTCCTGATAGCGGAGGTTCTCATACTCGTTCTCGCGCTCGTGATCGCGGTGGTAAGGCAGATCCCCGGCCCCGTTTTCTTCCCGTTACGACTGGTCGCCGTCGCGTACACGGACTTCTTCCGCGGCGTGCCTTTGATCTTGATCCTGTACATCATCGGGTTCGGCATTCCGGGGCTGGGACTGTCTTATATCTCTTACCTCTCTCCCGTCACGTACGGCATCGTCGCGCTCGTGCTGGTTTATTCGGCATACGTGGCGGAGGTGTACCGGGCAGGCATAGAATCGGTCCACCCGAGCCAGGACGCCGCCGCGCGTTCGCTCGGTCTCTCGCGCTGGCAGTCTTTGCGGTTCGTCGTGATCCCGCAGGCGGTGCGTCGCGTCATCCCGCCTCTTCTCAACGACTTCATCGGGCTGCAGAAGGACACGGCGCTCGTCTCGGTGCTCGGCTCCATCGAGGCGGCGAGGGCGGCGCAGATTTACGGGGCGGAGCAATTCAACTACGCGAGTTACGTCATCGCCGCGCTCCTGTTCGTACTCATCACCATCCCGCTCGCGCGCTTCACCGACCGCCTGATCCTGCGCGACCGCCGCCGCCGCGAAGCAGGAGGCGTCGCGTGAACGACCCGGCGCTTCGCCTCGAAAACATCCACAAGTCCTTCGGGGAGAACGAGGTCCTCAAAGGGATCGACCTCGCGGTCGCGCCGCACGAGGTCGTGTGCCTCATCGGGGCTTCCGGATCGGGGAAGTCAACGCTACTCAAATGCGTCAACCTCGTCGAGCCGGTGGACTCGGGGCGGATTTTGGTGGAGGGCGTGGAGATCACAGCCGGAAACGTGGACGTGAACCGGGTCCGCCGCCGCATCGGGATCGTCTACCAGGCGTTCAACCTCTTCCCGCACATGACGGCGCTCGAAAACGTCACCCTCGCCCCCATACGCGCTCTCGGCACAGACCGGAAGGAGGCGCGGAGAGAAGCCCTCGCGCTCCTCGAACGCTTCGGACTGGCCGAACGCCGGGACGATTACCCGGATCGTCTCTCCGGCGGCCAGCAGCAGCGCGTCGCCATCGTGCGCGCGCTCGCCATGAAGCCGTCTCTCATGCTCCTCGACGAAGTAACCAGCGCCCTCGACCCCGAACTCGTCGCCGAAGTGTTGAACGTGGTGCGCGAGCTCGCCGAAGAAGGCATGACGATGGTCATAGCGACGCACGAGATGGGTTTCGCCCGCGACATAGCCGACCGAGTCTGCTTCCTCGAAGAAGGCCGAATCCTCGAAGAAGGCCCACCCGAGAGGATGTTCTCCTCCCCCGAGAACCCACGCACCCGGCGCTTCCTCCAGCGGATCATCGAGGCTGGTCGCTTGGCTCCTGGAGGAGTGGAGGAAATGGAGGAGTCGTGAGTCGAGAAATACTACTCCTCCAATCCTCTATTCCTCCGGCTTCTCTACGTGCGGCGTGTGGCCGCAGTCTTCGATGATCTCCTCGCGGTAGATTCCGCCGTTGACTTTGCACTCGTCGAGTACGGCGCGCATCTGGGAGACCATCGGCTGCGGCGGGTACGCTTCTTCGCCGGGCCATCCTTCGACGGCCCCGATTTGACCGAGAAAGCCGAAGTCGAGGAGGGAGGCGTCGGAGACTATTTGATCTTCGGAGCCTCGCATCCACAGCACGTCGGGCTTCGGATTTATCTCCGCGAAGGCGCCGAGGTCGCAGTATTTCGGCGAGATGGCGTTGTTCATGCCCTTCGTTCCGGGCGCGACGCCGGGCCAGTTTTCGGAGGTCGTCATGTCTCCGGGATAGTTTCCTTCTTTCGTCTTCGCGCTGAGGACGGAGGAGAGAAAGACTTCTTCGCGATCCGGCTCCGCCTTGAAAGGCGGCTTGAAATAGAAGTTGTTCATGACGTTGCGGGGCGAGTTCGGGTCTTCGTCGGTGCGGTCGCCTTCGGAAAGCCGTTTCACGAACTCCGGGTTCGCGGTCCCGCCGCCGGAACCGGCGAAGTCCGGCCAGCACGGAGCGCCCGAAGCGTCCTTCGTGCCGCCGAAGCCGTAGGGAGACATGGGGTTTACGAGGGTCATGGACGAAACACGCTTCGGGTGGTCGATGGCGTACTGCATGACTACGCTGCCGCCCGCCGACCAGCCGACGAGGTGGACCGAGCCGAGCCCCAGAACCTCGATCCAGCTCCGCAAGTCGTCAGAGAAGTCCCTGAGTCCGCGGGTCGCGTCGAGCGGTTTCGTCTCGGAGTCGCCGAAGCCGCGCAGGTCTGGGGCGAGAGCGCGGTAGCGATCCGGCATCGCCGCCATCGTCTCTTCGAAGAAGCGCGAAGAGGAAGCGTTGCCGTGGACGAGTACGACCGCCTCCCCGTCCTCCGGCCCGCTCGCGAGGAAATGGGTTTCGAGTCGCGGGGTGACGACGCTCTTCGAGGTTATCCCTTCGGGCAGTTCCGACGCGCTCAATACGGTTCTCCTCCTTGTCGTTGTGTTTTCGAGGCGTTTACGAAGGCATTTTCGACGGACTGCGGGACCACAGTCAAATATTCGTAAATGGTCCGAAAAATTGTGGCACAAGGGCGGTGAGAGATGGTACGATAGTGGCAGGTGTTGGAAATCGGGTAGGAGGAAAGGGTCCAATGGACTAGCAGCTCGATAACCTTCCGCGG
>JBOHBL010000278.1:0-8997 GCA_050698295.1 Rubrobacteraceae bacterium
GCTTATGGCCGAGAGGATGAACGCCAGCGTCAAGACGGCGATGACCACGATAGCCAGCCCGACCGCCTCGCGCCCGCCGAACCCGAACATCGCTTCCAGCCCCTGGTTGATCTGGAGCGCCCCGAGCCCCAGCGAGGTCGCCGAACCGAACAACGTGGCGAAGATCGCCAGTATGTCGATGGTCTTTCCGATGGGGCCATACACCCTGTCACCCAAAAGCGGGTAGAACGCCGTGCTGATGAGGTTCGGCATCCCCTTGCGAAAGACGAAATAGGCGAGAGCGAGGCCCATCACCGCGTAGATCGCCCACGGGTGAAACGCCCAATGGAAATAAGAATACTCCATCGCCACCTGAGCGGCGCCCCTCGTGCCGGCCTCCGCCGTCCCCGCCGGGGGAGAACTCATGTGCGAGAGGGGCTCGGCGACCCCGAAGAACATCAGCCCGATGCCCATCCCCGCCGAGAACATCATGGCCACCCACGAAACGGTTCGGAACTCCGGCTGCTCATCCTGCCCGCCCAGCCGGACCTTGCCGTACCGGCTGAACGCCAGATAGAGCGAGAACGCCAGAAAGCCGAAGGAAGACAGTATGAACACCCAGCCGAAATTGGGCACCAGGAAACTCCACAGAACCGCGTCGAAAACAGCCGCCAGGTTGTCCGTGAAGACGATCCCCCACAAGACGAACGCAGCCGAAAGCGCCGCCGCTACCCAGAATACGACAGGGTCGATCCTCCGACGAGATGAACTTTGCATCCTTGCCCTTCCTTTCTCCGCTAACCCTTCACCACAGAAGTGTTACTTCCCAGCGTAGCGCAATGCGCGACACGTTGCAAATAGCGGTACAGATCATGCCCCTTCGCTCGCCCGACAGTTTAACAAAGATCAATCGCGGGTTTGGGCGCTTCGAGCGGCTTCGACCCACGATTCGATCAGCGCCTCGTTCGCTTCGGCCCAGTCGCGAGCGCCTTCGCGCGGGTTTTGCGCTTCGTGGATGGAGAGCTGGAGGCTCTCTATGTGGTACTCGGTAAGCACCATGCTATCGAGGAGGACGTAGGCGGCGGGGTCTTCGAGACCCAACCCGGCCCGAGCGGCGGAATGGAGCGTCGAGGGGCGATTCATGTTCTCCAGAAGCTCCGCTCCTTCCAGGTAGTCGAAGTCGTAGCGGAGGTTCATCCAGTGCGGGGAATACGCGAAGAACACGAACGGTTCCTCGGCCTCGTAGAGACGCCCCACCTCGTCCATCATCGCCGACGAATCGGGGAAGACCGAAGGTTCGAGGTCGTGCCGCTCGAAGACTTCGCCGGGGATCTCACCGAAAGCCGATGCTTCGGGATCGAGTATCAGCGCCCTCCCGGCCCCTTCAAGGTCCTCGATGCGCCGGACTTCCATGTACGATGGCGCGGCGAGGCTGGCGCGGGTCTCCCCGTAGAGCCACCTGCCGAGCATGTTGATCTCGCCTTCGTGTTCGGAGATCAAACCATTGTGCCGCGGGCGCCAGATGCCCTGAAAAGCGTCGAATTCCCGCCTCGCCACGCCCTCGAACGCCGCTTCGGGGCCGGTGGATACGAGTTTTACCTCGTAGTCCAGCTCGTCCTCGAAGACGACTTTGGTGAGGTTCGCGAGGGCGGCGCTCTCGGACCATCCGGCGTGGGCTATGGTGAGCGAGCGATCCAGCTCGGAGTCGGAGGTGACCTCCCCGGTGGAAGCGGAGCAACCCGCGACCAGCAGGTAGAAAACCACGAGAAGGGGAGCGAGGAGCCATGAACCGCTCTCCGCTCCCGCCTTCCGTTTATTGTTTCTGGGCGCGCTCTTCAAACCTGCCGCAGTTTAGTTGTCTTCGGCGGCCCTTGCAGCCTCGAGCCAGGGTTCGACGACTTCGCGGTTCTCTTCGAGCCACGATTTGGCGCCCTCTTCGGGCCTTCCGGACTCGACGATCTCGAGTTGCAGCTCGTTTATCTGCTCTTCGGTCAGCCTCATCGAATCGAGCAGGGCGTAAGCCGTCGGGTCGTCTTCTTCGAGACCCTCCCTGAAAGCGGTGTGGAGCTTCGACGGGTCGGTGACGCCGCTCGTCGTGTTCTTCGGGTCTTCGAGGTAGTGGAACTCGTAGCGGAGGTTCATCCAGTGCGGCGTCCAGCCCAGGAAGACTATCGGCTCCTTGTGAGCGTAGGCCCGTTCCAGCTCCGAGAGCATCGCGGGCGTGCTCGACTCCACGAGCGCGAGGTCCAGGTCGTACTCCGGGATGACCCTGGTGTGGATCCTATCCATCAAAATCGTGCCGGGCTCTATGCCTGTGATCATGGTCGCCCCCGACTCGTCGAGGTCTTCGAGACTCCGCACGTCCATGTAGTCCGGCACCGCGATGCCGAACTCGGTCTCGTCGAGATACCAGGGTTCTTCCGAGAGCGCCACGCCGCCCGCTTCGTCCACGAGGTCCTGGTGGGCGGGCAGCCACACGTCCAGAAAAGCGTCGTACTCTCCGGCGGAGACGCCCTCGAAGACCGGCCCGAGGTCCGTCAGTTCCAGTTCCACGTCGTAACCGAGTTCGTCCTCGGCTATCACCTTGATCAGGTTCGAATTAGCCACGTTTTCGGTCCACGGCATGTAGCCGAGCGTGATCTGCCTCTCCCCGGAGGCCCCGGCGAAGCCGCAGCCCGTGAGCAAGACGCCCATAACCAGAGCGAGCGCGAACGCCGGGCGAGCGAAAGCCGGACGATATGGCGCCCGGCTTCCATGCCGCCGATTTATTCGGCTGTCTTCCAACCTTTCTCCCTAGTTCTGGGCCTGTTCCTGGGCCTGCTCGGCGGCTTCGACCCACGGGTCGACAACGTCGCGGTTGTCCTCGGCCCAGGCCATCGAGCCTTCGAGCGGGTCGTCGGGGTTGACTTCCTGGATGACGGCCTGAAGCTCGTTCATCTCGTCCTCGCTCATCGTGACGGCTTCGAGGAAGGCGTAGGCCACTGGGTCTTCTTCTTCGAGGTCGGCCCGCACGACGGTACGCAGCTTGGAGGGGTCGGAGAAGCTGCCCTGGGCGTTCTTGGGGTCGTCGAGGTAGTGGAAGTCGTACTCGGCGTTCATCCAGTGCGGCGACCAGCCGAGGAAGACTATCGGCTCCTCGTTGGCGTAGGCGCGCTCCAGCTCGGCGAGCATCGCCGGCGTCGAGGACTCCGTGAGCGTCATGTCCAGGTTATAAGCCGGGATGACTTCGTCCCGGATCTGGGCGTGGAACAAAGCCCCCGGCTCGATGCCCGTGATCTGATCTACGCCCGCCTCGTTGAGGTCCGCGAGGCCCTCGACTTCCATGTAGTCTGGCACGGCGATGCCGTAGGCGGTGACGCCCTCGTACCACGGGTCGAGAAGCTCCACGTCCGCCTGCACCGGGTCAATGTACTGCTGGTGGTTGGGCATCCACACGTCCTGGAACGCGTCGAGGTCGCCGCTTCCGACGCCCTGAAACAGCGGCCCGACGTCGAGCGTCTGGAGGCTCACCTCTTCGTATCCGAGCTCGTCCTCGAGCAGTCCCTTGCTCAGGTTGGAGAGGGCGATGTTCTCGTCCCACCCGATGTTCCCGAGCGCGAGCGCGCCGCCCGCGCCGCCTGAGTCCCCTCCGCCCGAGCCGCCTCCGCAACCCGCCGCGACGGCCCCGACGAGGAGCGCGGCCATGAGCGTCGTCAGTGATTTCTTCAGCTTCATTTGCCTTCCTTCTCTAGCCTGCAAACCATTCCCCCCGCCACATATGCGTTTCCGAAGAGCTTACATATCAACCGCCCTTCACCATGGACGGGGCGCTCTTCTTTCCCTGCCCGATGTTGCGGGTCAACCGGTCGAGGATGATGGCGATCACCACTATGCCGATTCCGCCGGTGAAACCCCGGCCCACGTCTAACTGGCTGAGTCCCGTGACGACCTCGGTGCCGAGGCCGCCGGCCCCGATCAAAGCCGCTATAACGACCATCGAGAGCGCGAGCATGATGACCTGGTTGACCCCGGCCATGATGGTCGGCAGAGCCTGCGGCAACTCGACTTTCGCGAGCGTCTGCCACGGGGTCGCCCCGAAAGCCTGAGCCGCCTCGACCGTCTCTTTCGGGACCTGCTGTATGCCCAGCAGCGTCAGCCTCACGGCGGGCGGCATCGCGAAGATGACCGTCGCCACGAGCGCCGGAGCGGACCCCAGCCCCAGAAGGAGGATGGCCGGGATCAAATACACGAAAGCGGGCATCGTCTGCATGAAGTCGAGGACGGGCTTCGTCGCCGCCTCGACCGAGCGGTACTGCGCGGCGAGGATGCCTATCGGGACACCGACGATGAGCGCCGCGACCGCCGAGACTATGACCAGCGCGAGCGTCTCCATCGACGCCTCCCACAAACCTATGCTGATCAAAAGCAAAAGCCCAAGCCCCGTGAAGACGGCGACCTTCCAGTTGGCGAAATACAGAGCCAAAACCACGAAAACCGCGAGCATCGCGAGAGGAGGCAGCGCGGTGAAAGCCGTCTGAAGGCTCCCGACGACGACCTCGACCACGCTCCGAAAGACCGCGAAAATGCCGGCGAACGTCCCACCGGTCACGAAATCCGTAACGCCTTCGATCCACTCTTCGAGCGGCAGCCGGGGGACGAAGTCCGCCTGAGCGAGCATCATGCCCGCTTCCCTTCGACGGTCTCGCGCCCCACGGAACTCTCCACCGGCTCCCCGTTCTCCTCGGAGCCGGTCGTAAGCCCGGCGATGAGCGAGCCTCGCACGACCACGCCTTTGAGGCGACCCTGCTTGCCAACCACCGCCACGGGCGCGTTGCTCTCGACGAACATCGGAAGCACCTCCCGAAGCGGCGTCCCGCGCGAGACGCTCTTCGGCGAGCGGTCCACCGTCTCCTCCAGGGAGTTCTCGCCGCGTTCGGCGAGCCTTGCGACGTCCTCGACCTCGCAGACGCCGACGAGTCGCCGCTCGCCGTCCACGACGAAGATGTTCGAGAGCCCCGCCTGCCTCATGCGCCGAAGCACCACGTGCGGACCCTCGCTCGCATAGGCGACCTCCTTCGGCTCGACCATCACCGCGTCCACCTGGCGGACCTTCGCGTAGTCCACGTCCTCGATGAAACGCTCGACGTACTCGTTCGCCGGGTTCGTCAGAACCTCCTCCGGGTCGCCGATCTGGACGATCTCGCCATCCTTCATGATCGCCACCCGATGTCCGAGCCTGAGAGCCTCATCTAAATCATGTGTTACGAATATGACGGTGCGTTGGATCTCACCCTGGATATCCAGAAAGAGGTTCTGCATGTCCCGCCGAATCAACGGGTCGAGCGCGGAGAACGGCTCGTCCATCAATAGTATTTCCTGCTCCGTAGCAAGAGCCCTCGCGAGCCCCACCCTCTGTTTCATGCCGCCGGAAAGCTCGGTGATCTGCTTGTTCTCCTGACCTTCGAGCCCGACCATCTGCAACGCTTCCATGCCCTTTTCGTTCCGCTTCGCCGGCGACACTCCCTGGATTTCGAGTCCGAAGGCGATGTTGCTCAAAACGGTTCGGTTCGGCAAAAGACCGAAATGCTGGAAGACCATCCCCATCTTCTTGCGCCGGAGGTCCCGGACCTTATTCATCGACATCTCCGAGAGGTCCTCGTCGTCGAGGAGGATTTTGCCCTCGGTCGGGTCTATGAGGCGGTTGACGAGGCGAAGCAGCGTGCTCTTCCCGCTGCCCGAAAGGCCGATGATCACGAAGATCTCACCCTTGTAGACCTCGAAGCTCGCGTCGTACACCCCGATGGTGGAGCCGGTGCTTTTCTCGACCTCGGCCTTGCTCTTGTCCGATCGCCTCAACTGGAGAGCCTGGGAACCTCTCCTGCCGAACACCTTCGAAAGCCCTTCGGCCCGGATGATCGCCTGCCGGCCCGTATCTGTGGATTCCGTGACTGACTCCTTCCCTTTAGCCTGCTACGCATGGCGGAACGCTCGATCCGAGGCTCGCGCCTGTAGGCCAGATATGGAGGAACACTGGAATGACGTAAATCCGGCCACCCGGATACCATCATAATGCCTGCGACAAATACCTTCAACTGTTCCGATAGTATCAAACGAGCGTTGGACCCCGTCCCAGTGGTACGCCTCCCCCCCGTGATATAGAATTGCGGCGCAATGCGCCTGTAGCTCAGGGGATAGAGCAGCGGTTTCCTAAACCGCGGGCCGGAGGTTCAAATCCTTCCAGGCGCACTTCGTGGTCGATCCCTCACCCCCTCCGCCTAACGAAAATTGATTCACCATGAAACCCGCGCCGGATGTTTGATGTTGTGCCGACGAGGTATATGTGCGTCAGGAACATAGAGAAGAGCGAATGATTTGGAGGGATCAGATGAACGTCGGCGACATCACCAAAAAGCTCGACGACCTTTCGACGGACGAACTCGAAAAAGTCCGCGAGCACGAAAAGCGGCACAAGAATCGCGAGACCCTCGTCGAGCAGATCGACCGCAAAATAAAAGCTTCTTCGTAGGGCGCTTCGCCGAAGGTGAAACGCGCCTGTCAGCATTTCAGCCGGTCAGCTTTCAGCTAAAAGCATTGAGGGCTGGCCGCTATAAAAAAGATAGTTGGGGCCGGGTTGCGACCCGGCCCTTTTCGCGGTCACACTTCCCCGATTTCCGAGGTTCTCCGCCTGGCTCGGTATCAAGTTCGGGGTTCCGGGGGCGGCTCTTCGGTGTGATCTTCTCCGGAGGGAGGCTCCCATTGCGGGAGTTCTCCGAGGGAGCCGATGTATCTCCAGTCTCCGCGTCCCTCCTCGACAAGGGTGCGGGCTTCGTCGATCACCCCCGAGTACTGCGCGTCGTCCGGGATCCCACCGCTCTCCACGGCCGCCACGATTCCGGCCGCGCTCCTGTCGTCCAACCTGCTGACAATGCTGTCGAACACGCTTCCTCCTCGAATTCCCCCGTTTCCGATGCCGTGAAATAGTATCTCACAAGAAAAGATCAGGCTCGCGGACGCAGGTTCTCTATCTCTCCCTCGAAAAGCTCGACCGTCCTGGTTTCGGCGCGGAGGATCAAAGCCCCCTCACCGTTTATGTCCACAGCCTCGCCTTCGAGGACCTCACCGAAACGGCGCACCCTCACCCGTTTTCCGAGGGTGCAGTTCAAAGCCCTCCAGTCTTCGAGGACCCGTCCGAAGGTCAATATCCTGCCGAGTTCCGTCTCCAGGCTCGCGAGGACTTCGGAGAGAAGGTCCACCATCGCCACGTCGCGCCCGAGTTCGCGGCGGACGGTCGTTGCTTCCCCCTCCGGCACGGCGAGGTCCGAGGCGTCGAGGTTCGCGTTCAGCCCGACGCCGAGGATGACGAAGTCGAGGCGACCATTTTTGTCCATGCTCGACTCGGCGAGGATGCCGCAGATTTTGCGTCCCGAGACGAGGAGGTCGTTGGGCCACTTTATCTCCGCCGCGACGCCGAAGCCACGAAGCGCCTTCGCGATCCCGACGGCGGCGCTCTGGGTTATGCGGGAGGCGAGATGAGCGTCGAGATCGGGCTTTAGAACCAGCGACATCCAGAGTCCTCCGGCGGGAGAGCCCCACGAGCGACCGAGACGACCGCGTCCTCCGGCCTGCGTGCGGGAAATGACGATGGTCCCGTCCGAAGCTCCGCCTTTGGCGAGTTCCCTCGCTCTCTCCTGCGTGGAGCCGATCTCCTCGTGAAGCTCGACGGAGCGGGCGAGCGGACTGTCGAGGGCCTCTATTTTTTCCCGGTTCAACCAGCTTTCCACGGGCAGTCCCGCGCTAATTGCTTTCTTCCGGCATGCTCGCGGAGTCGGACGTTTCGGGGACCGTTCGAGAGGCTTTCTCCACGACCTCGAAGGCGAGAAGAGAGAGCAGCGTGAGCAAGAGCAATCCGATGAGCCAGAAGGGTGAGACCGGGGGTCCCACGATGGCGAGGAGGAGGGTTGCGGCGGCCGCGGCGACGCGGGCGAGGAGGACGCGGTCGCGGGGGGTGTGGATCGAGACGGCGTAGATGAGGCTGACGGCCACGAGGAAGAGGGTGGCGCCACCGAACAGAGCCCAGGCCGCGCCGGTGGGGAACGCGGCCTCGTCAGCGTAGAGGATCGCCTTCTTGATACCGACCCCCGTCGCGGTCAAACCGAGCGCGATCCCCAAATGCCCGTAGATGAAGACGTTTCTGGAGAGCAAGCCTCGTTTGATATCGGAGACGTCGATGAAGTCGAAGTAGACCCACCAGAGGCTCGCGGCGGCCACGAAGCCCGCGACGGCGACCAGCGCGGAGCGGAGTTGCCAGTCGGTGTCGCCGAGACCCAGCGCTATCGCGACCAGAGACTCGCCGAGGACGATGATCGTGAACAGCCCATAGCGTTCGGGCAGGTGGGAAGCGTGCATCGGCGCCGAGGCCATCGCCCGCCGCGCGATCCAGGGCGTCGATACCTCGATGAGCAGGGCAAGCCCCCAGAGCCCGAAGCGGTACGGCTCGGGCACGAAGAGCGATATGGCCCAAAGCGTCGTGCCGACAACGAAGACCGACATCGTCACCCTGCAGAGGTCGCGGGCGGCGGGGACGTGGCGGCGGGCGCGCTCGTAGAGCAGGATCAGACCCACCCGCACCGCGACGTACGACGCGGCGAAGGCTCCCGAGCCGCCGCTGAAAGCCTCCGGAACGTTGACCGCCAGCGCCGCCATCGCCAGCATCCCGGCCAGCATCATCACCCGGAAGCCTACGTCGTCGGTGTCGAAGCGGTCGGCGTAGTTCGTGTACCCGGCCCACGACCACCATACGGGTACGAACAAAAGCCCGAAACGCAGAAAGCCGCCCGCCGAAAGGTCGTCGGCGAGCGCGAGCGCCAACTGCGCTATCGCCACCACGAAGACCAGATCGAAGAACAACTCCAGCCACGTGGCGCTGCGTTCGTCGTCCTCGCCTTCGGCGGCCCGCAAAACCGGGGGCGACAAAAAGCTAGCCAGCTTCATACGGATTCCTCTCCTATCCGTTCCCGGACTCGAACGCCACCTCGTAAT
>JBOHBL010000279.1:0-5644 GCA_050698295.1 Rubrobacteraceae bacterium
GACGAGCGCCGTCGCCGTCGTGGGCGAGGCCGGAATAGGCAAGACGCGCCTGTCAAGCGAGTTCCTCGGATGGGCCGCCTCGCAGGGGGCGGACATACTTCGGGGACGTGCCTTCGAGACCGGGGAAGGATTGCCGTATGGCCCCGTCGTGGACGCGCTTCGGGAGAGGCTCGACCGCGAGAGAGCGCCCGACGACCTGCTCGACGACGTGTGGCTCTCAGAGCTTTCGAGGCTTTTGCCCGAGCTTCGAGAAAGGTACCCGGACCTTTCCGCGCCCGATTCGGACGAGGTTTCGGCCAGAGCCAGGCTCTTCGAGGCCGTCTCCCGGCTGGGGGGCGCGCTCGCGCAGCGTTCTCCGTTGGTTCTCTTCGTGGACGACCTCCATTGGGCCGACAGGGCCTCGCTCGACGTGCTGCGGTATGCGGGAAGGCGCTGGGCGGAGGGCGGCGTTCCCGCCATGATCCTGGCGGGCCTTCGCTCCGAGGCGCTCGAGTCCGACCTCGCGCTGGCCGGGTGGCTGGCCGACCTCGGCCGCGACCTTCCGGTCAAGCGCCTCCCGCTCGACGCTCTCACCGGCGAGGACACGGCGGAGCTTCTCCGGGCTATGTCCTCCGAGAGAGCCGGGCTGGACCGGCTCGGGCGGTGGCTGCACGGCGAGACGGGCGGGCAGCCGTTCTTCGTGGTCGAGATGATCCAGGCTTTGTTCGAGGAGGGTGTCCTCGCGGCCGGAGAGGTGGTCGCGCCGGAGGAACTCGGAAGCATCCTCCCTTCGAGGGTGCGCGAAGTCGTCCGGGTGCGCATCGAGCGTCTGGGACCGGCCGCCGGAGAGCTTTTGACGGCGGGCGCCGTGCTCGGGGAGGGGTTCACCTTCGAGCATCTCCATCGGGTCGCCCAGATCGGCGAGGGCGAGGCTCTGCGGGCTATGGACGAGGCGCTCGGGAGCCATTTGCTGCGCGAGGCTCGCCGCGGCTCGGGCTACGCCTTCGCGCACGACAAGATCGGGGAGGTCGTATACACCGAGGCCGGCGACGCCCGCAGGCGAGTCTTCCACCGCCGGGCGCTGACTATTCTGGAGGAAGAAGCGGCTCCGCCCGCCTCCCTCGCGCGCCACGCCTTCGCGGCGGGACTCAGCGGGGCGGCCTTCCGCCACTCCATCGCCGCGGGCGACGCCGCGATGGAGCTATTCGCCGCCCGCGACGCCATCTCCCACTACGAAAGGTCGCGGCGCCTCGTCTCCGACGCCGCCGGAACGACATTGCCGGTCGAGGGGATCGAACACCTCCACGTCAACCTGGGACGCGCCCATGAGCTGGTGGGCGAATGGGACGAGGCCGCAGCCGTCTACGAGGGGATGCTGGCGCATGCCCGCGAGGAGCGGGAGCCGTCTCTGGAGTGGGCCGCGCTCAACCGGATGGCGATCCTCCGCGGCCAACGCTTCTTCGACATGGACGCGGCGACCTCCCTGGCAAGGGAAGCCCTTTCGGTGGCGGAGGCGAGCGGAGACCGCACATCCATCGCGGAAACGGAATGGAACCTCACCCAGATGGCCGCCCTCGGGTGGAGGATGGATGAGGCGTTCGCCCACGGAGAGAGAGCCTTGTCCCTCGCCCGCGAACTCGGGCTTGTGGAACTCGAAGCGCGCACTTTGTACATACTCGGGATCTCGTGCTTCATGGCCGGGCGCTTCGAGGAGGCCGTCGAACATACCGAAAGAGCCGCCGGTTTATATGCATCCGTGGACAGCCGGGAGATGAAGCCCGGCGCGCTCCACGCGCAGTTCGTGTGGGCCGGGACGCCTCCCTCGGGGCCGATGGCGAACCGGGCGATGGAAGTCTTCTGCCTCGCCGTCCTCGCCCTCGCGGAGATCAACCGCGGCGAGCCGCGCCGGGCAACCGAGGCCGGACGCAAAGCGTATGAGACGGGGCGAAGAATAAACAACGACTGGACGCGAGTGTTCGGCGGGGCGTGCCTGGCGCACGGGCTGGCCGAGCTGGGAAAGTATGGAGAGGCGCTGCGCGTGTGCGAGGACATCCTCGACACCGCGCGCTCCCTGCCGAACCCGATCGCGCGCCTCTTCACCCTCTTCCCCCTGATCGACGCCCGCCAGGGCGTCCTCAACCTGGAGGACGCGCGAAGAGCCTGCCTGGAGGCGCTCGCGCTCGGCGACCGGCAATCCATGCGACCGTACCGGCACATCATCGTCTCCCGGCTGTGCGCCAACCACGCCCTCGCCGGAGGCTGGGAGGAGGCCCACGCCTACGCGCGGGAGTCGGCGAAGGCGAGGGACGAAACCCCGGTCCCGCTCACGCGCATGGACTTCGTCCGACACCATGAAACAGAGGCGCTCCTGCGAGGCGGAGACGAAGAACGCGCCCGCGAAGACGTGCGAGTCCTCGGCGAACACGTCGGGGGCAACCGCCGATTCCGCCTCGTCCACCTCCGGGCTTCGGCGGTGATCTCGCGCTGGGACGGCGAGGCGGAGGAGGCCATCGAGCAGCTTCGCGAGGCGGCGCTGCTCGCGGAGGAAATGGGGCTTTCGGGCGAGCTGTGGCAGGTTAATTCGGAACTCGGCGAACTCCTCCGGGCGTCGGGCCGGGAAGAAGAGGCCGGACGAGCGTTCGCCGCCTCGGCGGAGGTCATCTCATCCATTGCCGACAAGCTCGAAGACGAAGAACTGCAGGCGGGGTTCCTCGCGCAAGCCGCGCACTTCAGCACTTCAGCGAGTCAGCATTTCAGCGAAAGCAAAAAGCCGGGAAGCTGACCGGCCGAGACCGCGAGCATTATCGGGTCGCCTTCAGCCGCAGGGAGAGGGCGAAGATCACAGCCCCTGCAACCGAAATCGTCGCGAGCGCGAGACGTAACCCAAAAACTTCCGCCAGCCCGCCGACGATCACCGGCCCCATCAAAAACCCGC
The DNA here is from genome assembly GCA_050698295.1 of Rubrobacteraceae bacterium. Taxonomy (GTDB): domain Bacteria; phylum Actinomycetota; class Rubrobacteria; order Rubrobacterales; family Rubrobacteraceae; genus JACCWD01. The sequence goes on from JBOHBL010000279.1 coordinate 2,915, forward strand.
CGTATCCGAGCGTCGTGACGACGGAGATGGCCGCTCCGGCCTTTTCGGGGGCGAGGTCCCCGGCCATCGAGAAGGCTATGGGGACCACACTCGAAAGCGCCAGCCCGACGAAGAGGAAGCCCGCGACGACGAAGAATGGTTCTGTCGTCGCAAGCGAAACGGTCATCCCGAAGGCTGTGAGGGAACCCGCCACAAGCAGTATCGTCCAGTTCCCGAACTTTTGTATGACCCACGCCGCTCCGAGCCTCCCGACGGCCATCGCGCCGTAGAAAACGGCGACCCCCGAGCCTCCGACGAGGGCGGAAAGCCCGAGCGTCTCACGGAGATATATCCCCGACCAGTGTTCCATCTCGCCTTCGGAGAGAAGCCCGAGGGTGGCGATGGCGGCGACCAGAAGCAGCGGCCCGCTGGCGAAGAGTTCGTAACGCCCGCTTTTCGAGCTTCCGGACTCGATGGGCCTTTCCGGGGAGGGAAATCTCGTAACGGCGGCAACCACCACGACCGCGACGAGAGGAACCAGGACGCTCAGATAGACGAGCCGGTAGTCGAGACCGGCGGACAACAAAACTCCGGCACAGACGGCTCCGAGGACGCCGCCCGCGCTGAAAGCGGCGTGGAAATAAGCCATGACCCTGCGTCTCATCGCGCGCTCCAGGTCCACCGCCGCCGCGTTGATCCCCACGTCGTAGAGGCCGGATGAAGCATACAAAACCACGAACGCCGCCATGAGTCCCGCGTAGCTTCCGACCAGAGCGAGACCAGCGATCCCAAGCCCGAACACCGTCGCCGAGAGCGCGATGAACGCGCGTCGTCCAAGCAAGTCGGCGGTCCAGCCCAAAGCCGCCATCGAGGCGATGGAAGCGACGGCCCCGACGAACAAGGCGACCCCGAGCGGTCCGGGAGAGAGTTCGAGGGTCCGGCTGAGGTCCGCGAGAAGGACTGCGAACACGCCCCAGAAAGTCCCGAAGAAGGCGAAGGCTGAGAGCGTCGCCGCGAAGGGGCGCGTCATCGGGCGAACGCCGGGGGAATATTTCTCTTCCGGCTACTCGACTTCGTAGCCTCTCTCCTTCCAGACGGTGATGCCGCCGTCCATGTTGGCGACGTTCTCGTAACCCATCTCTTTCAAGGTCTTCGCGGCGAGCGCGCCCCGGCCTCCGGTGGCGCAGTGGATGACGATCCGGGCGTTTTTATCCGGCAGTACTTCGGCGGCCATATACTCCAAAAGCCCGCGCGGGAGGAGCTTCGCCTCCCGAATGCGCGCCTCCTCCCACTCGACCGGCTCGCGCACGTCGAGTATCAGGACGTCCTCGCCGGACTTCATCGCGTCGCGGACTTCCTCGACGCTCGTCTGTTCGGCGGCCTCTCTTGCCTCGGCCACCATCTCCTCGAGAGTCTTCGCCACCTCTCCCCCTTTCGTCGGGTCCTCCGGTACAAATGTTACCCGAAAGCTACTCGGGCTTGACGCCGCAAAGGAGCGCGAGTTCCAGCCATTTCCAGCGGCAATCCACGCGAGCGCGTGTTCGGAGGATGTCCACTCGCTCATCATGCCTTCCTGTGTTCGGTCGAAACGGTGTGGGTTCCATCGGGCAACACTTTCAGCTCGTAGTCGCCGAAGAGGATGGGGTCCGCTTTGTACAGACACAGGAAAACGCGCAGCGCCAGGTTCCGGATCTCCGACTCCGCATGCGCGTCCGCGCGCATCTCGATGACGTGCCTGAGAGCGCGAATATTCCCCGTCCACACCATCGGCGCCTCGGTCTCATTGGGTAGGAGGGAACGCGCGGTTTGCTGCACCTTTTTACGAGCATCCGTCTTGTAATCCGCCGAGAGCATAGCCGCCCCGCCCTCCTGACGTTCGAGGAGCGTCTCCGCCATCGCCTCGTATTCGGCGGAGGCGCGATCGGCCCGCTCCTCGAAGAGCCGGTGAAGTTCTCCGTCGTTCTGGTACTCCGGGCGCTCCACAAAACGAAGCACGGCTCCGGAAACATAGCGTTGTGAGATTTGGCTCACGGCGAGTCCACTTCTGTGTCGCACCAACTCGTGGGTGACGCTGCGGCTGATGCCGTAGAGGAGGAAGCTGAAGTTGGAGTGTTCGAGGACGCTATTGCCGGACCACACGGGCTTGCCGTTGCGCCGCACGTAGAGTGTGTTGTTTGGCACTTCCGCGCAGAATACTTCTCCCTGCCAGTCCTCGATCCAGCGCGTCCTTCCCGCGGCCCCCGCGAATTTATTGACTTCGGGTTTGAGGTTGCGGCGCACCACGTGTACCCGGTAGAGGGGCTTGCTCCCGAAGGAGGAATCCCGCCTTTTGTAGCATTCCGCCTGGCTTATGTTCGCGGCGCGACCGAGATGCAGGCAGAGTTGCTGTATCTGACCCGCCAGCGTTCGGCTCGTGGTGTCGTAGCAGTCGCCCGTTTTATTCTTGTGGCCGTCCGCCTCCACAAGGCCGTCGAAGAGGCTTTCCAGGGAGGATGCGGGGAGCGTGGTCAAAAGCTTTTGCGGAACGACTTTCTCTTTGTCTTCCGTGTACATCCCGCCGAAAAGTTCGCGCCACTCGGCAGGCACCGAGACGGTATACCGATCGCCGTTTTGGAGAAACTCCCAGCCCAACTTATCACAAACGTTCCTCAGCCAACGTATCTTCCGCTCTCTTCTGAGCCTGAAGCGCAGCAGGGAGCTTCTTTCGACCGTATGGCCGTCCCCGATCGCAAACCCCAGCAGGGCGTAGAC
>JBOHBL010000280.1:0-4449 GCA_050698295.1 Rubrobacteraceae bacterium
CCCCGGCACCGGGCGCGTGGGGGTTGTCATGCCGCACGGAGTGCTGTTCCGCGGAGGGGCAGAGGCGAAGATTCGACAGCGGCTCATCGAGAAGGACCTACTGGAGGCGGTCGTCGGCCTGCCGCCGAACCTCTTCTACTCGACCTCGATCCCGGCGTGCCTGCTGATCTTCCGCGATCAGAAGCCCGCCGAGCGCAAGGACCACGTCCTGTTCATTGACGGCTCCGCGCGGTTCGACAAGGGCAAGAATCAGAACGTCATGTCCGAGGATGACGTCAACACCCTCATCGGGGTCTACCGCACCGGCGAGGACCCCGACGACGAGGGCGGCACAGAGGTCCGGCTCGTGCCGTTCGAGGAGATCGAGAGCAACGGCTTTGACCTGAACATCGGGCGGTACATCAAGGTTGCTGCCGAGGAGACCGCTGACTTGGGCACCGCACTCGTCGCCTACGCAGATGCGCGCCAGCACCGCATCAGCACCGAGACAGTCATGTTTGAGCGCCTGGCTGCAGCCGGGATCGATCTAAGCATTTTCGAGGTGGCCGGTGAGTGAGTGGGAGAAGGTCCCAGCAGGGAGTGTTACGACGCAGCGGAAGGACATCGTTACGCTCGAGCCTGGGGTCGAATACCGAACGATGGGCGTGCGCTGGTACGGGAGGGGTGCGTACGACCGAGGGGTCGGAACCACCGCGACGATCAAGGCCAAGCGTCTGTTCCGTGCCCATGAAGGCGACTTCGTCTTCAATCGGATCGACACGCAGAAGGGTGCGTTCGATGTCGTCCCGGCCCAGCTTGACGGCGCACTGGCCACCAACGAGTTTCCCCTGTACACGGTTGATCCGGACCAGTTGTCGGCCCGCTTCCTGCTCCTTTACTTTCAGCAGCAATCTGTTCTCGCTCAAATCGACGCCTTGCGTGCTGGGAGCGAGGGACGTTCACGGTGGAAGGAGTCCGATTTCGAAACTTGGAGGATCCCACTCCCGTCGCCCGTCGAGCAGTGCCGCATCGTCGACATCATGGCCGCGGTGGATGCGCAGATCGCTGCGTTAGCCGAGGAGATTGACGCGGCGACGTACGCACTGAGCGCACTCCGCGCAGACGTGCCTGAGGCTGACGAGATGCCTATCGCATCAGTAGTGGACGGCATCGACAGTGGTAAGAGCGTCCAGACAAAGGGCGAGGCACCGGTGCCGGGCACGGCGCGTGTTTTGAAGTTGAGCGCCGTGCAACTTGGGCACTTCGACGCCGATGAAGCGAAGAGGCTCGATGACTCCTCTGGGTACACAACGACCCACCTTGTGAGAGATGGGGACCTGCTCATCACGCGGTCGAATACACCCGAGAGAGTTGGCTACGTCGCTGTCGCATCGGAAGTGCCGCCAGAGACCTACCTGCCTGACCTGATCTGGCGGATTCGACCGGATGAGTCGCGGTGTCTGGCCACTTACCTTGGACATCTGCTCTCAGCCACCGAGTTCAGAGCGAGGATCACCGCCTCGGCATCGGGCACAAGCAAGTCGATGCAGAAGATCAACAAGAGAAATTTCGGGTCCATCAAGGTTCCTGTGCAGGACTCGATCACGGAGCAGGAGGCCTACGTGGCTAAGTGCGACGGGAGGGCTAATGCGGTCCGCATGGTTTCGGCCGAACTCACCCACCTCCGTTCCTTCCGCTCCACGCTTCTGACCTCGCTCCTGAACCAGGAGATCGAAATCCCGGAGTCCTACGACCGTCTTCTCGAGGAGGTGTCGTGAGATGGGCTTCACCGAAGCCAGCACGATCCAGAGGTCCCTGATCGAGTGGGCCGAGGAAGCCGGGTGGGCGCACATTCCAGGCGACGAGCTGCCGCGTGACGAGCACGACGTGATCGTCGAAGACTGGGCGCGCGAGGCGCTGCTCGCTCTGAATCCGGACCTCGTCGACGACCCTGAGTCCGCGGAGCTCGTGCTCCACGAACTCAATCAGGCGGTACTCGACGCTCACAACGGTCTGGTCGCGGCCAACGAGCGACTGACCGTGATGCTGCGCGGGGACCACTCGTTCCCGACGGTAGACGGCAAGCATGTGCCCCGACGGCTGATCGACTTCGAGAACCTCGACAGCAACCGCTTCACCGTCGCCGACGAGGTCACCATTGCCGGTGCCGTCAAGCCACGCCGGTTCGACGTCGTCTACTACGTCAACGGGTTCCCGCTCGTGGTCGTGGAGACGAAGACGCCGGTGAAGCAGCAGGTCTCGTGGGTGAACGCCGCGAAGGACATCTACGGCACCTACGAAGAGGAGTATCCGAACTTCTTCGCGACCAACGTCTTCAACGTCGCCACAGAGGGCCTCGAGTTCCGCATGGCCCCGATCCGCGCCGTGCCGGATCCCGACTCGGAGATCTGGGCACCGTGGGGATCCACCGAGGACGACCCAAAGGTGATCACAGGACCAGCCCGTGTCGAGCGCGCGGCACGGCTGCTGCTGCGGCCGGAGACGGTCCTGCCGATCCTCAAAGATCTAGTGATGTTCCGCCACGCACGGGACGCTTCTGAGGTCGACATCAAGTTCCTGCCGCGGTATCCGCAGTTCGAAGCGGCGCTCGGGATCCACCAGAAGGTCCTTGATGGCCGTCCCGGTGGTCTGATCTGGCATCACCAGGGCTCGGGGAAGACGGAGCTGATGGCGTTCGCTGCGGCGCGTCTGCTGCGCGACCCAGCCGTCACCAAGACATTCGGCGGTGCGCCGACGGTGATCGTGATCGCCGACCGGAAGGACCTGGTGCGGCAGACGGCGGAGATGTTCGAGACCGCCGGCATGCCCCGCATGAGCGTGCCCAAGAACCGTCGCGAGCTATTCGCGCTGCTTCGCAGCGGTGAGCCCGGAGTCATCATCACGACCGTGCACAAGTTCGCCGAGGCCGGGCACCTCAACGACCGGTCGAACATCGTCGTCCTCGTCGACGAGGCGCACCGCTCGCAAGAGGGGAAGTTCGGCGACGCCTGGCGTGCGGCGGTGCCGAATGCGAAGTTCTTCGGTGCGACCGGCACCGCGATCCAGGACAAGGACCGCTCCACGTTCAAGCTCTTCGGAGATCCGGACGACCCGGACTTCGTGATGTCCAGGTACACGCCTGAGCAGTCCATCGCTGACGGGTTCACCAAGCCGGTCATCGTCGAGGGCAGGTCCGTCGGTTTCAGCCTCGACAAGGAAGCCCTGGACGAGGCGTTCGACGAACTGGCGGACGAGGAAGACCTGGACGAGGACGAGAAGATCTATCTGTCCGGGAAGGCTTCGCACATCGAGACGATCCTCTCCAACCCGGAACGCGTCACCGCCGTCTGTGCCGACATCGTCGACCACTTCCTGACGTTCGTCGCGCCGCTGGGGCAGAAGGCCCAAGTGGTCGCTTACAACCAGAGCCTCGTCGTCGCCTACGCGCATGCGATCGAGGCGGAGCTGGAGCGCCGCGGTGCTGTCATGCCCGACGGTCGGCCGCGTGAGGTCGGCGTGGTCATGCACGTCGCCGACAGCAAGGACACTCCGAAGGAGTACAAGAAGTATCTGCTCGCTCCGGAACAGGAGGAGGCGCTGAAACGCCGCTTCAAGAAGGTCGACGACCCGATGTCGTTCATCGTCGTCACCGCGAAGTGGATGACCGGCTTCAACGCGCCCATCGAAGGCGTCCTGTACCTGGACAAGCCGGCCAAGGACGCGAACCTGTTCCAGACGATCACGCGCCCCAACAGGCCGTGGAAGAACCCGATCACGGGTCAGCGCAAGGACTACGGACGCGTCGTCGACTACATCGGCCTGGCGAAGGCCATAGGCAATGCGATCGCTGGTCCTCAGGCGCAGGGCGGGGAAGAGGACGAGCTCAACGTCACCGACGCCTCGAAGCTGGCTGGCAAGTTCGTCGCCGACCTCACACGGCTGTTGCACACGTTTAGCGGCATCGACACCACCGACTCGTCGTTCGACTCGCTCGCCGAGGCCCACGAGCGGATACCCGAGGACAGTCCGCAGCGGTCCGAGTTCGTCGAGACTTACGTGGCGTTGCAGACGGTGTGGGAGTTCCTCGACCCGCACCCGATGCTGCAGCCATTCAGGTTTCAGTACTTCTGGCTCGCGAAGGTGTACGAGTCGATCCGGCCGAAGGAGGTCTCGAAGGCGTTCCTGTGGGCCAGGCTCGGCGCGAAGACCACGTCCCTGATCCACGGCCACATGAACGAGGTCGCGGTGAGGACGATGCACTCCAAGACCGTCACCCTCGACGCTGCCGGCTTGGCGCTGGTCAAACGGATCGCCGAGCAACTGCGGCTACCGGGAGTCGAGGCACCGGAGGCCAAGACCGACGACGTGTACCAGGCGGTGATCGATTCGATCGAGGCGCGCCTCAAGCGCAAGCTCGCCGACACCGAGAGTCCGGCTTACAAGTCGCTGGCGGAGCGGATCGAGAAGCTG
>JBOHBL010000281.1:0-1601 GCA_050698295.1 Rubrobacteraceae bacterium
CGATCAAGAAGACGCCCGCGGAGACGGCGGCAAGGAGCAGAACGATGAAGATTCGCCGTCCTCGGGCGCCGGTCGCCTCGGGCGCGAGGAGAGAGGGAGGCGTGATCGTCCCACGGGGAAGCGGCGCCGTCGCATCGCGCTCGCCGACGGCAGGCGTCTTCGCGGGTGCTGGCGCCGGGATCGGGAGCGGTGCCGCCGGCGTCCGGTCCTGGGCTCCCGCTTGACGGGCCCGGTCCAGGTACTCCCCCAGCGCGTCGCGCATCTCGACCGCGCCCGGAAAGCGCTTCGCGCGCTCGCGTGCGAGAGCCCGCATGACGATCTCTTCCAGGTCGGGCGCAAGGCCGGGCGCCTTCTCCGAAAGCGGAGCGGGAAGCTCGGAGAGTTTCTTCATGGCCGCCGCGAAGGTGTCGTCGCCGCAAAAGGGGAGGCTTCCTGAGAGCATCGTGTAAAGGGTGACCCCGACGGAATAAATGTCGGTGCGCGGGTCGAGCGTTTCTCCTTTGATCTGCTCTGGGGACATGTAGGCGGGAGAACCGAAGACGAAGCCGGTCTGCGTCTTGACGGCGGAATCCTGGGACTTGGCGATGCCGAAGTCCATCAGATAGGGGCGGCGCGAGGAGTCGAGCTGAATGTTGTCGGGCTTGATGTCGCGATGGATGATGCCGCGCCCATGACAGTACGCCAGCGCGTCGAGCGCCCCCAACGCGATCCGGGCCGCCCGGACAGGCTCGATCGGCCCATCCTCGCGCAAGAGCCCGCGCAGCGTGGGGCCATCCAGGAACTGCATCGAGAACCAGAAGAGGTCCCCCTCGCCGCCGTAGTCGTAGATCTTCGCGATGTTGGGGTGGTCGAGGGACGCGGCGAAACGGGATTCCTGTTCGAAGCGCCGGGCGAAGTCTCCTTCTTCCGTCAGAGCGCCCGAGAGGACCTTCAAAGCCTCGATCCGGCGCAGCCGCAGGTTTCGCGCCTTGTAAACTGAGGCAAAGCCCCCCTGGCCGAGCCGTTCGAGAAGCTCGTAACGGTTCGTCAGCAGAGCGGCGATTCTCTCGGCCCCGGGATCCCACTCGTTCACGGCGCCGCAATCGTAAGCCAGGAGCCCGGCGAGATTCCGATAGTCTCTTCTCCCATGGACTCCCGGGACCCTGTCTGCGGGATGCGCGTGACGCCCGAGAATGCCGCGGCAGAGCGCGTCCATGGCGGACGAACGATCTTTTTCTGCGCGAAGGAATGCGCCGAGGCCTTCGACGGAGATCCGGAGTGGTCTCTCGGTCCGCAAGAGTCGCGAGGCTCGGCGAAATCACACCCCTCCGTCCTGCCCCCGCCTGTGCTCCGACTTGGGCAGGCAGACTCTCCCAGAGGGAAGAGGAGCAAGAGGGGCTCCAAAACGCGGCAGGCGACGCTGCCGATCATCGGGGAGCCGAAACCCATTTCGACCAAGCAGGAGAGCGGCACAGGCAAACTCTCCCGGAGAGAGAGAGAGAAGGGGATCGCACTGGCACTTTCCGGGATGCACTGCGCCTCGTGCGTCTCTACGATCGAGGGCGCGCTCGCGGAGGTGCCGGGCGTTACGGAAGCCTCGGTCAACCCGGGCACGTCCCGGG
>JBOHBL010000282.1:0-5963 GCA_050698295.1 Rubrobacteraceae bacterium
GGAGAAAGGAAAGGCATTGAAGGAGGAAAAGTTGTGAGAGGCGACGAGTCGGCGTCGCGCCAGAACTCCGGCGTGACCGACGGCGAGATGATCACCCACGAGATGGCCGAAACGGCCGCTCGCGCCGCGAGCGAGATGTTCGGCAAGGACATAACCATCGTGGACCTGCGCGGCCACGTCTCCTACACCGATTACTTCATCATCACCAGCGCCGAGACCGACCGCCAGACGAGGCGAATCGCCGAAGAAGTCATCGAAAAAATGATCGAAGCCGGACACCGTCCGCGTTCCAGGCGCGTCGACGAAGGATCGGCCTGGATCAGCCTCGACTTCATCGACGTCGTCGTCCACATCTTCACCGACGAAGCCCGAGATTATTATCGTCTGGAATCCCTCTGGCGCAGCGCGCCGCAAGAGAAATACAGTGAGTAGTGAATAGTGAGTAGAAAAACTATTCACTACTCACTACTCACCGGAGCCTCCGAAGGAGGCGACCACATTGACACTTTCCGGCGAAAACCCTATACTTTCCGGGCTCATGGGGCCGTAGCTCAGCCGGGAGAGCGCCACGCTGGCAGCGTGGAGGTCAGGGGTTCGATCCCCCTCGGCTCCACTCCTTTTTTGCCCGACCGTGGGGAAAGCGGTTGCCTGAAGGTTTCGACACCACGACCCGCAAGCGGGAGCCCGACTCCCGAAGCTTTGCCGCGGGTTCTTTGTCTCGTCACCGACCGCGGATCGCGGTCGCATGCCTCGTCGTCGCGCTGCTCGCCGGGGGCGCTTTTTACGCTTCGCGCGTTTCTGAGAGGGCGCCGCAGGTCGTGTACACGGCTTCGCTCGAAGAGGTCGCGGCTGAGGAGCGGGGTTCTCTCACGATAAACATAAACACCGCCGACGAGGAGGAACTCGATGAATTGCCCGAGGTCGGGCCAGCTACCGCCGAGGCGATAGTCGAGTACAGGCTGGCGAACGGACGATTCTCCTCCGTGGATGACCTGGATGACGTATCCGGCATCGGGCCTGTGACGCTGGAGAAGATCAAACCCTTTGCAACGGTCTGAGGTCAGGCCGGGAACATCGCTCGGCCTCGACCTGAGGCCGCCGGTCAGGCTGGAGCTGTGGGCGATCACAGTCGCCGTGAGCATCGCGTTCACGACTGTCCTCCCGCCCATCGCCCCGATGCTCGTCCTGGCGAGCCTGGTGGTGTTTGCCGGAGCCGTGATCTTCAAAGACCTCGTTCCTCAAGAGTGGAGGTTGATGGCGCTCCTCGCGCCGTTGTTCGTGGGAGGGGGAGTCATCGTCGCGCTGCTTCACGCCTCGACTCCGGACCCTCTGCGGGAACTCGCCGCGCTGGAGCCGGGCGAAGTCGTAATCGTCGGAGAGGTTTCCTCGGCGCCGGTCCAGACTGGCTTCGGGTCCAGAGCTGACCTGCGCGTGGAGCATCTCTGGCACGACGAGAAAGAAGTCCTTCGCGGAGGCGGCGTCGAGGTCTTCGCTCCCGGCCTCGACGGGGTGGGAGTGGGGGACAGGGTGCGCGTGGACGGCGAGATATCGCTGCCCGTAATCGGCGAGGACGGTTTCGATTACGGACGCTATTTGTCCACGAAGCGTATCTCCGCCGTCGTGGATGCGACGGGCGTATGGCCTGTGGACGACGAGCGAGGTTGGATCGGCCAGGTCCACCGCCGCACGGACGTGGCCCTCGGATACGGCCTTCGCCCCGAAGAAGCCTCAATCGTTCGCGGGATGGTGCTCGGCGACCGCTCGCTCATCCCCGAAGAGGTGGACGAAGCGTTTCAGCGATCCGGGATTACGCATATCCTGGCGATAAGCGGCCAGCACGTCGCCATTTTGACGGCGCTCATATATTTCGTGTTGAGAGCCTTTGTCGTGCCTCTGGTTCCGAGAACTTCCATCACCCTTTGCCTGATCTGGCTGTACATCCTCATCGCGGGGGCTCCGCCTTCGGCGATTCGCGCCGGGGTCGTCGCGACGCTCGTATTGTCCGCGGGACTCCTCGGACGCCAGCTCTCCCCGGTCCACTTCATGACGGCGATGCTTGCGCTCGTCCTGGCCTACAACCCGATGCTCGTCTACAGCGCGGGCTTCCAGCTCTCCGTCGCCGCCGTCTTCGGGATTTTGCTGTTGAGAAAACCGATCAAAAAGCTCCTCGAAGCGTCCGTTTTCAGGCCCTTTGGAAAACCGCCCGATCTCGTTTCGAACCTGCTCGCGATCTCTTTGGCGGCGCAGATAGCGACCGCTCCGATCATCGCGGCCTCCTTTGAGGAAGTCTCCGTGGTCGGGGTCGCGACGAACCTGATCGCGGTCCCCCTCTCGGGCCCGATCCTGACGCTCGGACTCCTCGCCTCGATGGTCGGACAGGTCCTTCCTCTTCTCGCCTTCCCCCTGAACGCGATGAACGGCTTCCTGGTCACGATACTGGAGGCGCTTGCCGGGTTCGCGTCCTCGCTCCCGTTCGCGGTCGTAGCCACACCGGGAGTCAGCCTGCTCATGATCGGGGTCTTCTACCTCGGGTGCGTCCCCGCGGCTCTGTGTCAAACTTTCCTTCCCGAAGAGAGGTGGACGTTCTGGGCCTCGATAATGACTCTATGGGTCGTCCTCTGGCTGGTGTTGGCGAGCCTCGGGAGCGTTTAGAATAGGCGCATGGCCGTCTATCTGCTGCTGGGAAACGATGAGGAACGAAAAGCTCGCGGCATCGAGAGGCTGCGAGCGGGACGCCAGACCGACGCCTTCGATGCTTCGGAGATGAGTCCCGAGACGGTCGTCGCGGCTTGCAATTCGAACTCGCTCTTCGGGGACGGGACGTTCGTGCTTCTCAAGAACCTCGACGCCTGGAACGCCGCCCAGAAAGCGAAGATCGTCGCTTATCTGGACAACCCTTCGGAAGAAGCCGACCTCGTTCTCACCGGAAACAAGCTCGGCGCGAAAGAAAAACTCCTCGCCGCCGTCAAGAAGTCCGGCGAAGTTCACGACTTTAAACAGCCGACAGGGAAGGCGCTCGTCAAATGGGCCACGGGTCACGCGAAAAAGCTCGGCCTCGACCTTCCCGAAGACGTCGCCGAAGACCTCGCCGAACGATGCTCCGGCGACAAGATGCGCCTCGTGCAGGAACTCGAAAAACTCTCGCTCTACGTCGGTGAGGCGACCGCGACGAGCGAGGACGTGGACCTCCTCTGTCCGCCGGACGTCCAGTCGAACATCTTCGCTTTCGTTGACTCGCTCGCCGAGGGGCGGCGAGGAAAGGCCGTCGAGATGCTTGACCGGCTCTCCTCGAACGGAGAGCCGCCCTTGCGGATCCTCTTCATGATCCGGCGCCAGTTCCAGCTCATCTCCCGCGCTTCGGCCCTTTTCGGGCGCGGCGTCCCGAGGAGCGAGGTCGCCAAAGACCTCAAAGTCCCGCCCTTCGTCGCCAAAAAGCTCGAAGAACAGAGCAAAAAGTCCAACGAAAAAAACCTCGAAGACGCGCTCGCTTTGATCCTCGATTTAGAGCGTGGCCTGAAAGGCGGTTCGGACCTCTCTGAGCTTCTTCAAGTGGAGCTTGCGGTAGTGTCATTATCCAAACAGCGCGGTTGAGCATCGCAAAACAAAACGCCCGGATCTTCTCCGGGCGCAGTCCGAATCTTTTGTTTTCCGAAGCTACTCAGCGGTGTTCGCGAGAGCCTTGTCGAAGCGGCTTACTTTGCGAGAAGCCTTGTTGGCGTGGATTATTCCCCTCGAAGCCGCGTTGTCGTAGGATTTCTGGGCTTCGTCCCGGATCTCCCGCGCCTTCTCCGTGTCGCCGGAGTCGAGCGCCCGGTAGAAGTTTTTGGAGATGGTTCTCAGCTTCGTCCTGTCGCCTCTTTTCTGCTCGAACCGCTTGAGGCTCTGCTTGTCGCGCTTGGATGGTGCCGGCACGTTTTTACTCCCGTTGATGAGGTTTGCTTCTGAACCAGAAGAATGTAACACACCCTGAACAAAGGGGCAATCGTGATAGAATCTTTCGCGATGAGAAACATCGAGCGCGCGCGCAATTTCTGCATAATCGCGCACATCGACCACGGAAAAAGCACCCTCGCGGACAGGCTTCTGGATCTGACCGACGCCGTCCCCGAGCGCGAACGCATGGACCAGATCCTCGACACGATGGAACTCGAACGCGAGCGCGGAATCACCATCAAAGCCCAGGCCGTGCGTCTGATCCACAAACGCTCCGACGGCGATTGGACTCTTAATTTGATCGACACTCCAGGCCACGTGGATTTCACTTACGAGGTCTCCCGAGCCATCGCCGCCTGCGAGGGCGCGCTTCTCGTCGTGGACGCCAGCCAGGGGATCCAGGCCCAAACCCTCGCAAACCTGTACCTCGCGATGGAACACGACCTGGAAATCATCCCGGTTTTGAACAAGATAGACCTCCCCGTCGCCGACATACCCGCCGCTACCGAGGAACTGGTCGAGCTTCTCGGGGTGAACGAGAACGAGATCCTGAAGATCTCCGCGAAGACCGGAGATGGTGTTCTGAACGTACTCGACACCATCGTGGACCGCGTCCCGGCGCCGGAGACGACTCTGAAGCAGACGCGCGCGATGGTCTTCGATTCCCACTACGACCCGTACCGGGGCGTGATATCACTCGTCCGCCTCTTCGACGGAAGCCTGAAGAAGGGCGACAGGGTCCAGGCGATGGGTTCCGAGGAGGTCTTCGAACTCCTGGAAGTCGGGTGCCATTCCCCGAAGCCTACCGCGCTCGAATCGTTGAACGCAGGGGAGGTCGGGTACGTGATAGCCGGCCTCAAGGACATCGAAGCCCTTCGCGTCGGCGACACGGTGACGAGGGTGGACGACCCCGCCACCGAACAGCTTCCCGGCTACGATCAGGTCTTCCAGACGGTCTACTGCGGCCTCTACCCGACCGAAGGAGAAGAGCTCGAGCGGCTGCGCGACGCCCTCTCCAAACTCCAGCTCAACGACGCCTCGCTCCTCTTCGAGCCGGAGAATTCGAGGATGGGCTTCGGGTTCCGGTGCGGCTTCCTCGGGCTGCTCCACATGGAGATCATTCAGGAGAGGCTTGAACGCGAGTTCGACCTCGACCTCATAGCTTCCTCGCCCAGCGTGAAGTATGAAGTTGTAGTGAACGGTGAGATTATCGAGGTCACGAATCCGAGTGACTTGCCGGACGACTTCGATGAGATCCGGGAGCCGTGGGTGCGGGCGACGGTGATCTGCCCGAAGGACTACGTCGGGGCGGTGATGGGCCTCTGTCACGAAAAACGCGGCGTTTCCGTCGGGATGGAGTACATCTCCACGCGCAGGGTTCAACTCACCTACGACCTCCCGCTAGCCGAGATCATCACGGACTTCTTCGATCAGCTAAAGAGCCGAACCCGAGGTTACGCTTCATATGACTATGATTCGAAGGGTTGCGAAACCTCCGATCTGGTTAAAGTTGAAGTTCTGGTTTCGGGTGACGTGGTGGATGCGCTCTCGATCATCGTCCACCGCGACAAGGCGTATGGGCGGGGCCGGGCGCTCGTCGAAAAACTGAAGGAGCTGATACCGCGCCAGCAGTTCGAGGTCCCGATACAGGCGGCGATGGGGCGAAGGATCATCGCCCGCGAGACCGTTCGAGCGTATCGCAAGGACGTGACTTCCAAGTGCTACGGAGGCGACATCACGCGCAAGAGGAAGCTGCTGGAGCAGCAAAAGGCGGGCAAGCGGCGTATGAAGCAGGTCGGGAAGGTCGAGATACCGCAGGAAGCCTTCCTCGCCGCTATCCGGATGTGACGATCGCGAATCCTCTGAGAGACCACCCATGCGATGCTGACACTCCCACGTATACAAGCCTGTGGGGTTCTCGGGCTACGCTTGCTGGCGAACGCCTTTGGCGAACCCGCTACGTTATCGCCCGAAGGCTCTGCCCGAGCCCGCGCGTTTGGCGCTCCGAGTGGATTGACACCTCGAATATT
>JBOHBL010000283.1:0-3588 GCA_050698295.1 Rubrobacteraceae bacterium
GCGTACATGGCCGCGATCAAGCCGTTCCGGTACGTGATCGTCTACCCGGCGCTGATGCGACAGATCGGGCGAGAGTGGCGGGCGCTCGCCGGCGATCCGCAACCGGCGCACCCCTGGATAGGTCCACGAGATAAATGAACACTCGTCGATCTCAAGTCGGCGACCTTTCCAACTGCTCGTAGACCTCGCCGGCGACGTGGTGCTCAAGGCGACGGTCCCCGAGGGTACGCCCATCAGCGGCGAGTTCCGCAGCAGGCCGTACTCGACTACTTCGAGAACCTCGGAGACGTTGCCACGTTCCGGCAGGAGAAGCCCCTGGAGTTCTTCGGAAGTGGCGAGCGCGTCGTCGTTGTGGGCGACGACAGCTTCGAGATCAAGGAGAGCGGCGCCGCGGCCCGCGGCGAGTACGCCATCGTCGCGGACTTCCGCGACGGCGAGATCTCCTCGATGCTCATCATTCAGGATCTCTCCGCCATAGCCGACGCCTACCGGAGGGACGCAGACCGCTGAGTTCCAATGATCCTCCTGTTTTCGGATGGCTTCCAGTTTCAGCCGCCTTGTGATGGTCTGTACGGTTCCTCCTTCGGGAGATGACTCACCAGCAGCTTGAGATAGAACAACGGCAGGAACCATTCGAGCCCCTCCGGCTGCGGCAGCGCGTACATCGAGATCAGCAACGCGCAAGCGTAGGTCGCGAGCGCGACGGGGCGCTGAAGATAGTGCGGAACGGACAATACAACCACCGCCGAACACAGCAAATAGGCGCCCGCTATCACGAGCCACGCCGCGTCGAACGCCAGATACAGCCACGAAACCACCAGCAGGTGGAGCAGGTGGAGAGACATGAATCCGATGTGTTGCCTGAACCCCTGGCCGGCGCGGTGATACCAGCGTTTGGCGCTGGATGTCGCGTTCGTGACGATTCCACCAGCTACATCGAACGCCAACGCGCAGCACACCACGTATTGAAGCCAGGACCAGTCTTCGGCCGCGCGCGAGGCGTAGAGCGGAGCGGCGACCGCGGCGAGGATCGCCGCCGCGAACTGCAACGCCAGCTCGGCCCTCGTCGCGCCGGGTCCGACGAACTTGTCCATGGCTCCGGCCATCCCGGCTCGAGGGGGCGGCGCCTTCCAGTCGATGGGCATTGAACCTCCTTTTCTAGCAACCGGCTTCCACGCTTGCCTTTGTACCGCGAGGCGAGGCGGAGCTGCATCCTCCGAAAGGAGGATCGGGGGAGGTGAATCTCCGTAAACGGGCCGTCATCTCTCTGAGGTTCCCGCGACCTCGCTTCGGGATCCGGGCCGTCTCGCAACCCCCGTCCGACGAACAGGCCGACGACCTCGGCCGTCCGCCGAAGCCCCCAGCGTCGCCCGGCGGCGACCGTCCGTCCGTTTTCGATGGCCGCCCGGAGGTCGTCGGCGTTACGCCCCTTGAAGAGGGTATGTACGTGGCCGATCGTCTTCGGGTGGTGCGAGTCGCTGCCGCCCTGATGGTGATCTCCGCCGTGGAGGGCGTGCAGCCGCAGACCCGCGTTCTGATGCGGACGCTTGAGCGGCTGCGCATCCCGACCCTCATCTTCGTGAACAAGATCGACCGCGACGGCGCGCATTGCGAGCGTGCGCTTCAGAGCATTTCCGAAAAACTCGCCCCGGCGATCATCCCGATGGGATCGACCATCGGGCCGGGCACCCGCGGCGCTCTTTATGCGCCATACTCCGCCGCCGACGCTGATTTTACTTCCAGGCTGGTCGATCTCCTCGCCGACCACGACGATGCGTTTCTCGCCGCGTACGTAAACTACGAGAAGGAAGTCTCCTACCGCCGACTACGTGCGGCGAGCTTGCGGCGCAGACAAAGAAGGCGCTCGCGCATCCGGTGTTCTTCGGTCGGCGATGACGGGAGCGGGCGTGGACAAGCTGATTTCAGGCATCACGGAGTTTCTGCCAACGGCCGAAGGTGACGGCGATGACCCGGTTTCGGGCACGGTTTTCAAGGTCGAACGGGGTCCGTCCGGGGAGAAGATCGCCTACGTTCGCATGTTCTCGGGGACGGTGCGGGTGCGGGATCGGCTGCGATTCGACCGGGACGGGGAGGGGAAAGTCACCGCGATCGACGTTTTCGAGTGTGGCTCGGTCGTCCGGCAAGACTCTGTGGGCGCGGGCCGGATCGGAAAGCTCCAGGGTCTCGGAGATGTACGGATCGGCGACGCGATCGGTCGCTCTCGACCGGCCCAGGACCACTCGTTCGCCCCGCCGACGCTGGAAACGGCCGTCGTTCCCCGCCGTCCCGCCGACAAAGGCGCGCTACACGTCGCGCTCGCCCAACTCGCCGAGCAGGATCCGCTGATCGACCTCCGGCAGGACGACATTCGGCGGGAAATATTCGTCTCGCTCTACGGCGAGGTGCAAAAAGAGGTCAACGGAGCGACGCTGGCGAACGAGTACGACCTCGACGTTGACTTCCGCGAGACGACGACGATCCGCGTCGAACGCCCCATCGGGGTCGGCGCGGCGGTCGAGATCATCTACGAGGAGCCAAACCCGTTTCTCGCCACGGTCGGGCTGCGCGTCGAGCCGGCTCCGGCGGGCGCCGGCGCGGAATTCAGGCCGGGAAGGGAGGTTCTCGGGACGATGCCGCTCGCATTCTTCAAAGCGGTCGAGGACACCGTGCGGGAAACGCTGCGCGAAGGGCTCCACGGATGGCAGGTCGCCGGCTGCGCGGTCACCATGACGCATTCCGGCTACGCGCCGCGGCAGAGCCATGCCCATCAGGGTTTCAACAAGAGCATGTCGAGCACCGGAGAAGACTTCCGCAACCTGACGCCGCTGGTTTTGATGAGCGCGCTCAAGCGGGCAGGCACCGTGGTGTGCGAGCCGATCCACCGCTTCCACCTCGAGATTCCCGCGGACGCGATCGGACAGATATTATCAGTGCTGGCGCTCAGCCGCGCCATTGCGCGAACACAGCAAATGAGGGGTTCGTCGTGTACGCTGGAGGGTGAGATACCGGCGGCTCGGGTACGCGAGCTGGAGCGGAAACTTCCGGCGCTGACTCGCGGCGAGGGCGTGCTGCTCGAACGCGCCTTCGACCACTACGAGCCGGTTCGAGGCGAGGTCCCGACCCGTCCGCGGACGGACGACAACCCGCTCGACCGCAAGGAATACCTGCTGCGCGTCACGAGGAGACTCCGATGACCGCCAACGAAATGCACGCTGACGAAGTGGACATCAACGTATCACTCGTGCGACGGTTGGTCGCCGCGCAATTTCCCGAGTGGGCTGATCTTCCAATCAGGCCGGTCGAGGCCGGCGGGGTCGATAACGAGACCTTCCATCTCGGCTCGCGCATGACGGTGCGGCTGCCGAGCGCCGCGAGTTACGCGCTACAGGTGGAGAAGGAACACCGATGGTTGCCGAAGCTCGCGCCGCTCCTCCCGCTTCCCATCCCCGTGCCTTTGGCGAAGGGATCCCCGGCCGAAGGTTATCCCTGGCAGTGGTCCGTCTACCGGTGGCTCGAAGGCGAGACCGCGACCACCGAGCGCATCGCCGATCTGCGCCGGTTTGCGACCGCGCTGGCCGAGTTCCTTGC
>JBOHBL010000284.1:0-8434 GCA_050698295.1 Rubrobacteraceae bacterium
ACCATCCCGCGCGAGACAGGTGGAACAGGGACAGGGAAGGAGTACATCGTGGCGATAGAGCCGGAGATGATCCGCAACGTGTGCATGATCGGACACAGGGGAAGCGGCAAGACCACTCTGGCGGAGGGGATGCTTGGCATTGCTTCCGGGAGGAGCGGTCGCCTGGAAAGGGTCCTCGATTTCGCCGAGGACGAGTCAGAACGCGGTATGACCCTGGGCCTGAGCGTGGCTCAAACCGAATGGAAGGGGCGCCAGATCAACATCCTCGACACCCCCGGAGACGGCGGGTTTGTCGGGGATGCGTTTACAGCGCAACGGGTCGCCGACTGCGCCGTGCTCGTCGTGCACGCGCAGGACCCCGTACAGGTGGTCACCGAGCGTGTCTGGCGCCGGGGCGAGAAAGAAGACATCCCGCATGTCGTCGTCGTGAACCACCTGGACCGCGAACGCGCGGACTTCGGCGTCGTCCTCGACCAGCTCCGCGAACGATTCGGTCAATCCGTCGTTCCGGTGAATTTGCCCATCGGTAAAGAAGACGATTTCCGGGGCGTCTACGGACTTTTGACCGACACCGCCTACGTGGACGGCGAGCAGAAGAGCGGGATCCCCTCCGACATGGAGGACGAGGTGAACGAGGCGAAGGTCCAGCTCTTCGAGGCAATCGCCGAGAGCGACGACACCCTGCTCGAAAAGTACCTCGAAGGCGAGGAGCTCACGAACGAGGAGACTTTCGAGGGGATAAAGAGAGGCATCGCCGAAGGGCTCATCATCCCGGTGCTCGCGGCGAGCGCGGAGAAGATGGTCGGGGTGGATCGCATCCTCGACCTGATCGCGGGCAGCGCGCCGTCTCCGGTGGACCGTTCTCGCTGGGTGACGGAGAGCGGAAAGGAAGTCTCCTGCGATGCGGACGGCCCGTTCTCGGCCTACGTCTTCAAGACTTACGTTGACCCCTACGCCGGACGCTTGAGTGTGATGCGCGTCATAAGCGGACGCTGCCGCTCCGATGAAGCCCTCACGAACCCCCGAACCGGTTCCGCCGAACGCCTCGGCGGAATATCCCACCTCATGGGCAAGGACCGCAAGAGTACGGATGAAGCCGTCGCCGGAGACATCATCGCCGTCCCAAAGCTCCGCGACACGGCGACCTTCGACACTTTGTGCAAGCCGGATCACGTCGTCACCTACGAGCCGGTCGAGCTTCCGGAGCCGACATCGGCCTTCGCGGTCGGGGCGAAGGCCAGAGGTGAGGAAGAAAAAGTCTTCGAGGCCATAAAGCGCGTCGTGGACGAGGACCCGTCGCTAAAGCTGGAGCGTTCGGAGGCCACGGGCGAAGACCTCCTTTCCGGGCTCGCGCAGATGCACGTCGAGTCCGCGCTGGAGAGGATCCACACCCGCTACGGCGTCGAGGTGGAGGCTCGTCCGCCGAGGGTGCCGCTCATGGAGACGATCTCCGGCAGCGCGAACGCCCAGGGACGCTACAAAAAGCAGACCGGCGGCAGAGGCCAGTTCGGCGACGCGAGGATAGAGTTGAGCCCGATGGCTCGCGGCGAAGGCTTCGAGTTCGAGAACGCGATAGTCGGCGGAGCCATCCCGCGCCAGTTCATCCCCGCCGTCGAGAAGGGCATCATCGAGGCGATGTCCGAAGGCCCCATCGCGGGCTACCCGGTCGTGGACGTGAAGGTGCGCCTCCACGACGGCGCGTTCCACTCCGTTGACTCATCGGAGGCGGCCTTCAAAGTCGCGGGTTCGATAGCCTTCAAGAGCGCCTTCGAGGACTCGCACCCCATCCTCCTGGAACCCTTCGTGAAAGTCGAAATCCTCGCCCCGACCGAACTCGTCGGAGACATCATGGGCGATTTATCGGGAAGGCGTGGACGTCCGATGGGCATGGAGCAGAGGGGCGAGCGCCAGGTCGTGCAGGCCGAAGTGCCCCAGATCGAAATGCTCACCTACGCCCGCGACCTCCGCTCCATAACCGGAGGCCGCGCCAACTTCCACGTCGAGTTCGGCCACTACGAAGAAGTCCCCCCGAACCTCGTCGAAAAAGTACTGGCCGCGAACGAGCGGGAGGAAGAGAAACAGACGGTTTAGCGGAAGTTTTCGGGAAAGAAATCTTCGACGGAACCGGGGCGCGCGCTCGTGTCCCGGTTTCTTTTCGAGTGTTGTGGGTATGGTACCATACGTAAATTATGCATAAGACGACCGTTTATCTGAACGAGGAAGAGGCTGAGGGACTTCGGAGGCTGGCGGCTGCCAAAGGAGAGTCGCAGGCGGCGTTGATCAGGGAGGGGATCCGACGGTTGCTCGGGGAAGGTTCGGAGAGGAAGTTCCGCAGCATGGGCATGGGGGAGGGCGAAGGCGAGCCTCGCCCGCGCTGGGACTCCGGCGCGCTGCGCGATGAGACGCTCGGGCGTCGCTGAGACCCTTTCGTGGCTTTGATCCTCGACGCGGGCGCGCTGTATGCACAGGCTGATCGCGCCGATCCGGCCCACGAGGCGGTCGCCGGGATACTCGAAAACGAGCGGGGGCCGCTGATCACCTCCGAGGTCGCCGTGGCGGAGGCTGACTACCTGATCATGACCCGCCTCGGCGTGGATGTCGAACTCGCCTTTCTCGACGACCTCGCGGAAGGAACTTTTCTGGTCGAATGCCTCACTCGAAGAGAACTCGGAGCGTCCCGCGACATCGCGCGTCGCTACCGGGATCTCGAACTGGGCCTGGCCGACGTTTCACTGATGGTGCTCGCCGGAAAGCACCGCGCAACGAGGGTCGTCACATTCGACGAGAGAGCGTTCCGAGCGGTGACTCCCTTGCAGGGCGGGAGCTTCACCATACTCCCCGCCGACGCGCCATAAGATTCAGCCCGGACGTTACTATTCACTCCGCGGAACCGTCACCCCGACCAGAGAATCCCGCGCAACGAGAGATGCAAGCTCTTCCTCGCTCATGCCTTCGGTCCCTTCGGGGCGCATCGGGAGGACCATGTATCGGATGTCGGCGGTCGAGTCGTGGACGCGGACTTCCACGTTCTCCGGCGGCTCGAAGCCGAACTCGCGCATCACGGCGCGGGGTTCCTTGACGGCGCGGGAGCGGTAGTTGAAGGACTTGTACCAGTCCGGCGGGCGACCGAGGATGGCTCTCGGGTAGCACGAGCACAGCGTGCAGACGATCAGGTTGCGAACCTCCGGGGTGTTCTCGACGACGATGAACTCGACCGGTCCCGTGGCGTCTATGCCGAGTTCGAGCGCGGCGGATTTCGTGTCGGCGAGAAGGCGCCTTTTGAAGTCCTTGTCGGTCCACGCTCTCGCGACGAGCTTCGCTCCGTTGGCGGGGGAGCGGGAGTCCATGTAGGCGATGTTGTCCTGGATCTCCGCCTCGGTGAGGACGCCTTTCTCGACTAGGAGCTGCTCTATGGCCCGGATGCGGAGCGCGTGAGGCGTCGCCGTTCGGCCCGTGCCCGAGCCGGGATGCGAATGGCCGTGGTCGTGACCGTTCTCGCTCATGTTCCCTCCAGCCAGTGTTCGTAGATGTCTATATAAAGCGTGTCTTCGGGAGATCCATCATAGTCTTCCCAGAGGTCGGATTGTTTGAAGAGGACGCGGTAGAGTTCTTTCTCGGGAAGTCCGTTTCCGCCGTAGGCCAGTTCTTCGGGGTTTCGGAACTCTCCGAGGAGGCGAGCGATCTTCCCGGTTTTCCCCCGGACGTAGCGCGGCGTCCGCGCGTGGCCGGACTTCTCCAAGTCGAGGATCCGGACGGTTTCGCCATCGGAGAAAGTCATTTATCTCCCCATTCGCGCTTTATCTCGGCGGCGCGTTCGTCTATCTCCTCTTTCGCGAGGATGTTCTTTTCGACGAGGAGTTTTTCGGTGGCGGCGGCCCAGCGTTCGTAGTAGCCGAGGTCTGCGTAGTTCTCCAGGCTCTCGATGGCGCGGCGATGCTGGTCGGTGGTTTTTACACCCTTTTTGTCGAGGGCGATTGTGATGGCGTCGGCCAGGCGCTCCCAATCCTCGACCTCGTGCCGGCTCTTATCTATGGGACCGCCCTGTTTGCCGCCGAGGTCGTGAGGGCCGCCCATGAAAGCTATTTCACCCGGAGGACTTCGTTGATCGGGGGTCGTTCGACGAGTTCTTCGACGTACTCGTTGAGCTTGAGGCCGTCGGAGGTGGCGACGGCGTGGAGGTAGTCGGAGAACTGCGAGAGCGAGGCCGGGAGGTTCGGGTCGTTGGAAGTTTGCAGACGACCATCTTCACGCATCCTTCTCGCCACCGCGCGAAGCACCGAGTACGACATACGCGAGAGGTCGCGCAAGGATTGGTGGCGGTTTTGCCTCGCGCCGAGGTCGACCTGCGCCATCGCCGCGAGTCCGACCTTGTTCAAAACGTCGATCATTATGGAAGTCTCGACGGCGTATCCGGTCATGAACGGGATGGAGCAGAAGAGGTCCCTGTCCGCCACGAACTCTCCGGCGAGCGGCTGGACGAAACCGGCGAGCGCCGGATAGAAGAGGTTGAATAGAGGTTTCGCCGAAAGCTCCGTCACCCTTCCGCCGCCGTCTTCTTCGAGTTTCTCGCCGGTCTTGAAGGGGCGGCGGTAGGCGGCTTTGACGTAACGTATTTGGGGGACGTGCAGGATCGGGCCGAGGACGCCGTAGGCGAGTTCGGGGCGGAAGTCTCTGGTATCCGCGTCGATGTACATGACGAGGTCGCCCCTCGACACCGACAATGCGCGCCACATCGCGTCGCCCTTGCCGTGGGCGCCGCCGTGATTGCTCATCAACTCGTTCTCGGAGAAGACTTCGGCGCCGTGTCTGACGGCCACCTCGGAGGTCCCATCCCCGGAGTCGGCGTCAATCGCGAGGATCTGGTCGATCAGCGGCGCTTTCGGAGAGACCGTTTCGTTTACGGCGTGTATTTCGTCGATGATTCCGCCGACCGTGTCGGCGACGTTGCGGCACGGCAGGACCGCCGTGACCGTGAGACCGAGATCCCCCTTCCTGAGGCTCATCTCCTCGCGGGAGAATTGCCTGTAGTCATACGAACGATGTTTGAACCATTCGGCGGCGTCTACCACTCCCAGGACCCTCTCGTCGATGCTCATGGAAAGTAAGCTATCTCATACGCGTGTTTTTGTCCACCCGGAGTTCCGTATGCGAGGGTGATAGAATCGAGGACCCTTTTGGAGAAATCGGGACTCATCTTTTGAGTGTCTCTGCAAGCTAGACAGGGCGGGCTCCAGCGAGCTTCGCGAAACGAGAACATGAACATAGTACTGACAAACGACGATGGCATAGACGCGCCGGGCCTTCTGGCGATGAGGCGGGCGCTGGAGGAAATCGGCGATGTGATCACCGTCGCCCCCGACAGGAACCGGAGCGGCGTAGGGAGGAGCATCTCTTTCGGACGCCCCCTCCGGGTCGAGGAAAGAAAGATGGCCGACGGCGTGACGGGCTACGCCTGCACCGGCACCCCGGTGGACTGCGTCCGGCTCGTCGCGCTCGGTCTCCTCGACTTCGAGCCCGAGGTCGTCGTCTCCGGCATCAACCACGGCGAGAATTTGGGAGACGACATCACGTACTCCGGCACGGTGGCCGGAGCATTGGAGGGAATCGTCATCGGGATACCCGGCATCGCCGTCTCCCTCTCGACCAACCGTCCCTGGCACGAGAGCAGCCAGGACGAGGAGGAGTTCGTCGAGAGCGAGACGGACCTCAACTTCGAAGTCGTCGCCGGGTTCGCCGCGAGGCTGGCGAAAGTCGCGCGCAAAGGGCTTCCCCCCAGCAGGATCCTCAACATAAACGCCCCGAACCTCCCCGCCGAAAAAATCAACGGCGCGCGGGTGACGAAGCTCGGGCGGAGGTTCTATCAGGACGAGCTCGTCGAGATAAAAGACGAAAACGGACACGTCGGATACGACATCTACAACAACCCGCCGGGGCATCACGAGGAAGAAGGCACCGACTTCGCGGCGTTGGAGGCCAGGGAGATCAGCGTCACCCCCGTCCACCTCGACCTCACCGACTCCGCCGGCCTCAAAGAACTCGGCTCCTGGGACATGAAAGCCATCCTCTCGAAGAACGGAATCTCGTAGTTGCTCTCCGCCGCCCTCTTCGACTTCGACGGGACATTGGTCGATACCACGGAGTTGATCCATCAGTCCATGCGCCACGCCACGACCGAAGTCCTCGGCAGGGACATGACCCGCGAGCAACTCCTGGCCAACGTCGGCCAACCCCTCCCCGCTCAGATGAAAGTCTTCGACCCCGAACGCGCCGACGAACTCCTCGAAAGCTATCGAACCTACAACGACGCCAACCACGAAAAGTTCATAGAGTCGTTCCCGAACGTGGAGAAGTCTCTTTGGAGATTGCGGGGCGCCGGAATAAAAATCGCCGTCGTCACCTCCAAACGCCGCCACTCCGTCGGCCTCGCCCTCGAAAGTTTCCCGGCCCTCGGAGAGGTCGTGAACCGCTTCGTCACGATGGAGGACACGACCGAGCACAAGCCTCACCCGGAGCCGCTCCTCAACGGCCTCGAGCTCCTCGGCGGCGTTTCGACCTCCGAGGCCGCCTACGTGGGCGATTCCCCCTTCGATGTCGAGGCGGCGAAGGCCGCGAACCTCGCGAGCGTCGCCGTGAGCTGGGGCGCGTTCACCGGGGAGGCTTTGCGGGCCGCTGGCCCCAACCACCTCGTTTCCGACCTCGACGCGGCTGTGGACGTTTTGCTTGAGCAAGGAACTGGTTAACCGGTAGACTTTGAAATATGAAGTCGGACCTTCCGAACTCAAGCCAGTTTTCGCCCACGCAAACTCCGCTTCCCGAGCTGCTGGAGATCGTTGAGCGTCTTGAGCCTGACCGTGAGAGCGTTACCCAGGAGATACTTGCTCGCTTTTATCCGGGCCGAGACATCCAGTTAGCGAAAAACACAGTTATTGCTATGTCCCAATATGGACTGGTCAACAAGCCAAAGGGAGACCAGGCTCATGTCTCTCTGACCGACTTGGGCCGAAACTTGGTCGAGAAAGTCGAACAAGGCCAGTACGATGAATTTGCAAGGCACATTTTGCTGCGCCTTCGTGGCCTGGATGCTCTGACTTGCGTCCAAGACATAGTGGCGAGCGGTCGTAAGCCTACCAAAGCCCTGATAGTCAAAGAACTTCGTAGCCGTGGGATCCATCACCCACCAAATGGCACTCACGCAAACAGTATGCGGCAGTGGCTCGAGCTTTCCGAGTTGGTCTCCAAGAATGAATGGAATCCTAAAGAGGAGAAGTTGCAAGAGCTACTCGGAACGAACTTGGAGACCCTGGAAATTTATGCCGGACTTACGCAAGGGCAGCGGGACTTCGCCAAAGCGTTTGCTCGACTTGACACGGAAGAAGCGAGATCCAACGAGGTGGCACGATACGCCACCAGCTTATTTGGCACAGAGTTCGCAGAAGGAGGACTACCGCAATCCGTTCTATTTGCTCTCCGAGACGCGGAGTTGATAGAGGTTGAGAAAACCACTTCGGGGCAAGGCGCGAAGCCTTACATTGTACGCCCGACTGGGAAACTGAAAAGCGAGCTCATCGAACCGATACTAACTGCCATCGAGGACTCTGTCGGCGTGCAATACCGTAAGCTGATCCGCATGAAGTACACGGACATCTTGAGCGGACTGTCGAGTAAATCGAAGCATGAGAAAGGGTTGGCTCTTGAGGCATTGGCTTTCTACCTCGCACGGCTCCTCGGGTTAGAGTTCGTTCAATGGCGGCTTCGCAGCAATAAAACCGGTGGCGGTGAAGTAGACGTGGTGATGGAAGGAGCACGCCTTATCTTCAGCCGTTGGCAGATTCAATGTAAGAATTCAAGCCAAGCAACGCTTGAAGACATCGCCAAAGAAGTGGGCCTCGCCCAGGTTATAAAAGCCAATGTAATCTTGATCGTTACTACCGGAAAGATTGGCCCGGCGGCTCGGCAGTTTGCTGAGCAAGTCATGCGAGAAGCGAATCTGTACGTGGCGTTAATTGACGGTAGTCATTTGAATGAACTCCGTGGTAATCCTGCTAAGATTGCAGACATCATGAACACACAGGCGGAAGGAGCTATGGCTATCAAAAGAGGTCAAGTTATTCTATGAAAAAACATTCTCTTGCACAATCACCATACTACCTGACTGATTATGGGGCGGCTTACCACGGTGATAGCTTAGATTTAATAGAGAATCTGCCCGACTGCTCAGTTGATCTCATCATGACCTCTCCGCCCTTTGCACTCCAGCGCAAAAAGCAGTATGGCAATGTTGATGCAGGAGAATACGTCTCATGGTTCAAGAATTTTGCTCGTCAGTTCTATCGGGTGCTAACGGAGGATGGTAGCCTCGTTATTGATTTGGGAGGAAGTTGGGTTAAGGGACAGCCAACGAGGAGTCTCTATCATTTTGAACTCGTGATAGAGC